>CAADGJ010000261.1 GCA_900696505.1 uncultured Nitrosospira sp. | reverse complement strand
GCTGCTCGTGGACGGTCCGCCTTCAGCATCTCCGTAACTGAAAGCGATCAGCCTTGAGCGAGCAGCCGTTAACTATCAGCTCTTGTTCCGATCGAGATACGTTTCATGAGCGGCGAGAGATGGTTTATAAGGGTGCGTTTTTAAGGTGTATCTGGAGTCTGCCAGTGAGGGATGGCTGGTGTTCCTCGCAGGTTTTGGCTACACTACCGGCACGAGAGACGTGATGAATATCCCCCAACTGCTTCGCTCAAAACGGGCTGAGATTCTGAAGATTGCCGCGCGGCATGGAGCCCGGAAGGTGCGGGTATTCGGGTCGGTCGCACGAGGGACCGCCCGTCGGAACAGCGATGTCGATTTCCTCGTCGACATGGAGGAAGGTCGAAGCCTCATGGACCGTGCAGCACTGATCCTCGACTTGGAGAGATTGCTAAAACGATCGGTCGATGTGGCCTCAGAACGCGGACTGCGACGTGTGGTTCGAAAAGAGGTCTTGAAAGACGCGATCGCCTTATGAGGGAAGACCGGGACCGCCTGCAGGACATTCTCGACGCGATCAAGAAGATCGATCGGTATGCGAAGCGTGGGCGTCGCCTCTTCGAGGAGGATGAACTCGTCCACACCTGGATGATTCACCTCATTCAAATTATCGGCGAAGCTGCCAGCAAGCTCACCCCCTGCCTTTCGTAAAACCCACTCGCAAGTTCCCTGGCCGCAGATCATCACGATGCGTCATGTTTGAGTGCATGACTATCTGGGGATCGATCTGGCAGAGGTCTGGGCGGTAGTGGAGCGAGATCTCCCAACCCTCAAGAAGCAGATCCAGCAGATGCTTAAGCCAAGGATCAAGCGGTCACCGAAAAGCTGAGTTGCCGCACCAGATCGCCATTTCAATCGTAGTGGTTTGATCCTCGCAAGCCATTCGATCCGAGCAAACGACGGCCCAGGATCGACGTGCGACTGCGCCCCGTTCTTCCACGAGTTGCGCTTCACGAGAGACGAACGACGGCCTCTCCAAACACGTTCTCCTGTTACCTTTCAAGACCCAGAGTGACCCCGGATGTCACGGCAGGGGAGTATGCTGCCTTTAGCAGGTTGCGGAAAAACCTGGTGGATACGCAATCCGTGACGATCCACTCATGCGCCGTGTCGGGATCAGCATCACCCGCAGGATGCGCAAAAAGGCTGTCCAGCAAGGCCGCAGCGAGGGAAGGGGCGAATCGTACTCTTGCAGTACGGTGAGCTGCTGAGCGACGCGAGAACGCCGTTGGCGGACTTTTTCCGCATCCTGCTAGAAGTGAACAGGCACAAGGGAGGCGACCATGCGACAGGCTCAGGTGCAAAGCGGAATGATTGCCGGATTGTTGTTGCTGGCGGCGATGACCGGGATAGGCCGGGCAGAGCAGGGGTTCGATGAGAAGTACCAGCGCGACTTCAATATCTTCAACCCCATCAACCAGTACCAGTCAGGCAACCCGCTCAATCCGATCAACGCCTACGATCCGGCGAACCCGTTTAATCCGATCAACCGGTTCGATCCCGGCAACCCCGCCAATCCGATCAACGAGTTCAATCCCAACAATCCCTTCAACCCGGTCAATCGCTACCGGCCGGAGAATCCGTTGAACCCGATCAATGAGTTCAATCCCACCGTGCCGTTTGGGCCGTTGGGGGAGTGGGACCGCAACGATGAGGGGTGGTGGAAAGGAGAAGGTTAGGCGGATGGCAGTGGCCGAGTGGGAGGATGGAGAACGAGAGCTTTTCCATGAAAGATGAGAGCGCCGCTACAGATGGTGCTTTCTTAAAAGGAAACGGGTATTCTTCGGCGACATGGCCGGTGGACCGTCTAGCCTACCAAATGCCTCACGGAGACTGCATGTATGACACAGGCTTCATTACTGACCCATGTGACTCAGACCATCATCGATCGCTTTCACCCGAAGCGTATCATGGTCTTTGGTAGCCACGCCCGAGGGGAGGCCGGCCCAGATAGTGACCTGGACCTCTTTATTGAGATGGAGACGCCCCGCCGGCCTCCTGATCGGGCGATCGAAGTGAGCCAGGCGTTCGGGCTACGTGCATGGCCGATGGATATCGTGGTGTATACGCCGGAAGAAGTGCGGCGCTTACGCCATGTAAAGGGCACATTGCTGTCAGTCATTGAGAAGGAGGGCAAGGTTCTGTATGAACGGGGCTGAGTCCAATTTCGACGCGTGGTTGCGCAAAGCCCAACATGATCTGCTGAACATCGAAAACAACCTTGCGGCCAAGGACATTCCCTGGGACACGATCTGCTTTCACGCGCAGCAAGTGGCTGAGAAAGTATTGAAGGCGTTTCTTGTCCATCGTGGGCGCGATCTTACGAAGACTCACGACTTGGTTGCCTTGCTTGCCCAGTGCGTGGCGTGCGATGAAGGGCTCGCGGTGTTGGAGGATGATTGCCGGAAACTGACATCTTACGGTGTTGCGGCACGGTATCCGGATGACCTGTTCGAGCCTGAAGAGACGGACGGTCGTGATGTGGTAGCCGCCGCCCACCGCGTGCGCACAAAAATTCTCCTACTCCTTCCGGGGAACCGGTGAATGACTGCAAACTCCCGGGGTCGGTCGAGATTCTCCCTCCGCATAACCGAAGTGTTATTGGTCTATCGCGAGTAGTCCTCAGTCCGTTTCTGTGCTCCCTCTCCAGACTCATCACGCAACCCTCAACATGTCTGACATCCCTCCGCTTCCGGTCCGAACGGCGCTTGTTACCTGTTACGTCTAACGTTTCCCATCCCGTTGTGACCCCGGATGTCACGGCAGGGGAGTATGCTGCCGGCAAGGTGCACAGAGGCATAAGGGAGGCGACCATGCGACAGGCTCAGGTGCAATGCGGAATGATCG
>CAADGJ010000260.1 GCA_900696505.1 uncultured Nitrosospira sp. | reverse complement strand
TGCTTGGCCATCACGACGCCATCGTGATCATCGCCGGGAGGATCATCATGTCCGCCGCGGCCCTGCTTGGCGAGAATCAGTTGCGCGGAAGGAGATGCCTCCTTCACGCTGTTGCTATCTGAAGATGCACCGGCACTGAAGGCGGTGCCCGTGGAGCCCAAGAGCAATGTCGTCGAGCTCACCACTGCCAAAGCAAATAATTTCATGCTGAATCTCCTATTGGTCGTGCGAATGCCAGTCGTCTCCCATCCATCTTTTGAACAGACGGATCCCTTTGGAGCATGTTCTCCAGAATCACTCTCTTCAGCGCGAATGATCTTAGGTCAGCCGGTCGACTGGCGGCGGCGCGCGTGGAGAGGATAGAGGGAGTGGAGTGGGGTGATCGAATGAACGTTGGTCGGGAGTAACCGTTCTACCGGTGGGAAACATCTCTGCTGGAATGTCACGTGTGAAAATGGCGGTCAGAGAAAACAACCAATGATGTTTGGAAGGAACCGGCGCAGTGAACGCCAATTCCGGATAGGAAATACCGGAGGCGAGGTGTGGAGGAGGCGGAACGCCAGCGGGTTGCGCCGCTTCTATGGCGCTATCTGCGGACGAGACAAACTCACCCGGCAGATCGCCGGCCAGCACATTGTGCGGAAGCCCCTGATGCCGCTCAGCTTGAATGTGCACGCGCATGAGCGGGAGGGCGAGAATCCAGAACACCAGCCACGAGACAAGCAGGCGAGCAGAGAGGGCGGTATCAGCTTGAAGCGCGGATGGCTGTTCGATACCAGAGGCCGATGTATGGAATAGCAATGGCTCCTCCTTCCTGCGCCGAAAGTGCAGCGCCGGGGAACATCGTGTCCGGAACGTATGAGAGAAATGCAGAGCCCAGGGATCCATGATTCGCATCATGGCAGGTGCGTTGAGCACTCATTCAATGGGCCGGGAAACCGTATTGATTCACCAAGAGGATCGAATCCTCATGGTGCGATGGAGCCGCAGTGAATCGTTCTAGTCAGGATCAACTGTACTAGGACTAATACGCCGGTTGTCCTACAGAAGCAAGAATTTTTTTTGCCTCATGTTGAGACAGGGGTATGAGGACGGATTGCGTATTTATTGCAGCCTGTGTTTTCGCACGCTGCCGAATGCGCGAAAGCGCTCGGTTTCGCGGGGAGATGTAACCGCTCAAATAGAACCCAGCGTTTCGTTGGTATCAACGACAGGCATGGGATGTGCTGGTATCTGTTCGCACCAGGGCGAGCAGCCAATTGCGGTGGTGTTTACTGGAGGGAGTGGTGATGAAAACGATAGTGCTCTGTGTCTGCATGAGTCTCTTGCTGCCGGTGATGAGTGAGGCGCGCTGCCGGACGATCGGCGAAAGTGCGAGCCTGGGCAGCGAATACGGCACCTTTCCGTTGTATCCAGCCGAACAAGTCGTCGAGGCGGGACAGAAGCGCAAGAGCATCGCGATGCAATGGCTCGGGTATGGTATCGGTGTGCCGCTCTTTGTTGTCGCGATGCCGTTTGCCATGGTGGGAGCGGTCGCCGGCGCGGCAGCACACCCGTGGACCAAGTGCAAGGCGATGGAAGGCCGATTCGAAGGGCCGGAGGTTCACCTGGCAGGCGCTGATCGGTGATCTTGCCGGGAGACGGCACCGTTTCCAGCCAACGACGCCTTCGATTGGGCACGAAATCTTGCCGGAGGCAGATTGAACTCCCGTTTGAAGGCGCGGTTGAAAGAGGGTTCTGACTCATAGCCGATGTCGCCGGCGACTTCGGCCACGCTCTTGGACGTGGACGTGAGCAGTTGTGCAGCGAGATGTAGCCGCCAGCGGGTGAGATAGCCGATCGGTGTGTCGGCGAGGAAATGCTGAAACCGTTCAGCCAGCACGGACCGGGACACACCGACCTCGGCGGCGAGCGTGGCGATGGTCCATGGTTGGGCGGGGCGTTGATGCAGGAGCGCCAAAGCTTTGCCCACGTCCGGATCGCGCACCCCGGCAAGCCAGCCGGTCTCGGTGTGCGGCAATTGTGCGATGTAGCGTCGCAACGTCTCCACGAACAAGGCTTCGGATAACTTCGCGATCACCGCTGCGCCTCCGGGACCGGATGCCTCTGCGTGATCGACGGAATAGCGGAGCGTATTCTCCAGCCAGTGTCCCGACGGCGTATCCCGGATATTCACCTTCAGCATGGCGGGCAGCCCGGCCAGGACAACCCGGCATAGCTGCGCGTCGCACGTCAGGTACCCGCAGATCAGCTTCGTAATTTCCCCGCCGCCGGCGAGTTGCGACATCATACGTCCCTCCGCGAGGATCTGACGGATTTGCAGAGAGGTGTCCACCGGCGTGACGGGCGGCCCGTTGCCCATATAGTGCGCATCCCCCTGCGTGAGAATGATGATGTCTCCCGCCGTCAGCGGCACCGCGCGGTCCTCGTCCCCGAGGCGAATATAGCCCCGTCCTTCCAGCAGCAGATGAAAAATGATGATGTGGCCGGCTTGGGTGGGGAGATACGACGCCATGGTCTCGGCGTCAGGTTCTTGTGCGCACCAGGGCGCGGCGAATTCACCGTGAAAGAACACGGCACCGTCGAGTTTCACGGCCTTCAGCACTTCGGACAGCACGTCCATGAACAGTTCCTCGGCGAGGCCGGAGTCTGAGCAAAGTCATCCGGACGCCCGGATAAACGATCTGCAGCTTAGCATGCTCCCGATAAGAGAGCCAGACGTGCGGATAAGACGCGGAACGGCCCCTGTCCTATAGTGCAACCAGACAGCGCGCGGTACGAGGCACGAGGACAGAGCACATTCAACAAGGAGGAGGCCATGACGACGAATACCATAATGCCGGAGCTCGATAGTCTGAAGACCCGTCTCAATACTATTTGGACGGCAGGAGACTACGATCGATTTTCACGATACATGGAGGGCGGCGCCAGGGAGTTTTACGAACGCCTGCAGATTGCGCCGGGGTGCCGGTTGCTGGATGTCGGGTGCGGGTCGGGCCAACTGGCGTTGATCGCCGCGAAGGATGGCCTGGAGGTGACGGGAGTGGACATTGCGGCCAATTGGGTCGAGCGCGCGCAAGCCAGGGCGCGCGCGGAAGGGGTGTCAGCACGATTCGAAGTCGCCGATGCCGAAGCGCTTCCGTATGAAACAGCAAGTTTTGATGCCGTGACGAGCCTGATCGGTGCGATGTTCGCCCCGCGGCCTGACCTGGTGGCGCAGGAGTTATTGCGGGTGTGCACGCCCGGTGGGACCCTTGCCATGGCCAATTGGACGGCGGAGGGGTTTGTGGGCCAGATGTTTAAGAACGTCGCGAAATTCATCGGCCCGTCGGGAATGCCGTCGCCGGTGCTGTGGGGTAACGAAGCCACGGTGCAGGAACGCCTCGGTCACGGATTGTCCACAATCAGCCTGACCAGACGGCAGTATCTCTTCAGCTATCCGTTTCCTCCCTCGGAGGTCGTGGAATTTTTCCGTCTCTACTATGGACCGACTAACCGGGCCTTTGCCTCCCTTGAGGCCGAAGGGCAGGCGCATTTGCGCCGGGATCTGGAAACGCTGTGGGCCGCGCACAATCAAGCGGGACCGGACTGCACGACGGTGTATGGCGAATATTTGGAAGTCATCGGCATTCGGTCGTAAACCCCGATTGCCTATACAAAGGAGATGCATCATGACGAACGCGACCACCACCGAGATCGATCAGACGACGGGTCTGTATGACATGACGAATTTGGGGAGGATGAAAGATCTGGGGGCACATGCACCCGAGGCGATGAAGGCGTTCGTGGCCTTTGATAAGGCTGCACTGGCGCCCGGCGCGATTCCAGGGAAGTACAAGGAGTTGATGGCCCTGGCCGTGGCGTTCACCACGCAATGTCCCTACTGCATCGAACTGCACGCGAACAAGGCGAAAGAATATGGCGCCTCGGCCGCCGAGATTGCTGAATCGGTACTCGTGACAGCCGCGTTGCGCGCCGGCGGTGCCGTCACGCACGGCACCCATGCGCTGAAGGGGATCTAACCGGTGAGGCGGGCCGGGACTGTCGGCCCGCCCTGCAATAGAGGCCTATCGCGCGGACAACGATGTCGGAGCCGCCACCACTGGAAGAAGGCACCGTGAGTTCGCTGCCGCAATTGAAAGGGAGCTCATCATGAAACTCTATCGATCATTCATCCTCACGCTGGGGTTATTGCTGGCCTGCAACACGCTGGCTTCAGCGGAAATACTGGCGTTGCTCAATTATGAGAGCAAGCCGGACCAAACGGTAAGACGGGAAGGCATTGCCATTATGGACATCGATCCCGAATCCGGGAACTTCGGGAAAATCCTGATGGAGATTCCGCTGCCTCCCGATCTCGTCGCCCACCATATCTTCTTCAATCGCGACCGGAGTAAAGCCTACGTCACGGCCTTGGGGAAGAGCATTCTGCACGTCGTGAATCTCACAGAATTCCCTTATCGGCTGAGGGCGATCGACGTGCCGGATTGTCAGATGGGAGAAGATCTGGCCGTGTCAGAGGATAACCGAACCTGGTATCTCACCTGCATGGGCTCGAACAATGTCATTATGGGAGATGCCTTGCTCGATAAGCCGATCAAAACGGTCAGCGCAGCAGAGCCGGCGTTGGCTACAATTCAGTATCCACACGGGATTGCGATTCATAACGGCATCGATCGTGTCCTTGTGACCAGTACCGTCAAACCGGACATGTCCGATGCGGGAGACTCCATCACCGTGATGGAGGCCGGTAGCGGCCGCGTGCTCTCGACCCACAAGGTCTCAGCGAAACCGTCACCGGCGAAAGCCGCTCCCGTCGAAGTCATGTTCAGTCCGAATTCGAATCCTCCCGCCGTGCATATCACCAATATGCTCGAAGGGACATTGTGGGCCGGCCTCTGGGATCCGGCCAGCAAGACGTTTTCGTTCCATCAGGCCGATGACTTCGGCCCACGGCAGCAGGGCATGCCGCTCGAAATGCTCTACAACGCCAAGGGAGATCGTCTCTTCGTCACCACGGCGAAACCGGGTTTCGTCAATCTGTACGACAACAGCGACCCGGGGCAACCGAAGTTTCTCAAAACGATCGCCGCGGCCGCCGGCGCACACCATAGCGTGCTGTCGCCGGACGAGCGCTACCTGTTCGTCCAGAACAGCTTTCTCAACCTGGACGGGATGAGCGATGGCTCGATTACCGTGATCGATCTCAAGGCAGATACAATCCTGGGGAATATCGACACGCTGAAGGCTCAGGGATTTACTCCCAACTGCATCATGCTGCTGCCCACCCAACCGGGCGACTTGCGGGCGAGCCGGGTCACTGAGTGAAGGCCCGGGTGGTGTGGGTAGTTAGCCACATACGATGAAGCCAGTGTGAATTTCAGCGGTCTCGAGAGAGGAGGGAGCCGGTTGCCGTTCTACGGCAGCGGGCTCCCTCCAGGGCGGAACTTGTATCGGTCGGATGTGGTACGGGGGCATCTGCTGTCCGGGCCGCCCCAGGCAATTGAGTTAACGGTCGAACTGAGGAGCGGTGAAATCAGGATGCCGGTTTCTTGCCGATGACTGATTGGCTTCCGAAGAGCAGCACGAATTCCGATCCGCCGCCTTCCCGCGGTTGCACCCACGCGCGCCCGCCGTGCCGATGTGCGATTTGCTGAACGATGGCCAGGCCCGCGCCGGTGCCGCTCACTTCGCGTCCCACCGCCCGTTGAAACAATTGGAAGATCCGCTGCGCCTGATCCGGCTCAACCCCGATACCACGGTCGCGCACCACAATCCCTGCCAGCGGGATCGTCTCTTCCGTCAGATGGAAGGGGGCGATCTCAATCTCGGGGACTTTTCCGGCCAGGTGAAACTTCAGCGCGTTCGCAATGAGGTTGTACAACGCTTGCGTGATCCACGTTTATTGACGCGAAACCAGGGAAAGTTCGCGGCCACCTGGACACGTGCCCCGGTGCGTCGAATCGTCTCATCCAGTTGCGTCAAGGCGGCTTTGACCACCTCTTCGCCAGGGACGTCTTCGTAGGGCATCTCTAATCGTTGGGCCCTCGACAGCGTGAGGAGATCCTCCATCAGCTGATCCATGCGTTGCGCCGCGCGAACTACGCGATCGATGTAATCGAGGCCCTTCGCGTCCAGACGATCTCCGTACCGGTCTCGCACCAGTTGCGAGAAGTTTGAAATTGATCGCAGGGGCTCACGCAGATCGTGAGAGCTGACATAGAGCAGCGTTTCCAAATCGCGATTGCGCTGCTGGAGTTCCGCCGTCCGTTCCTGAACGCGGTGCTCCAATTCCTCATGGGAGCGTCGTAACGCCTGCTGTGCCTGCTCGCGGTCCGTGACGTCGCGTGCAATCGCATACATGCGTCCATCCGGATGCGGCGAAGACTTCCACGACAGCAGCCGCCACGAACCATTCTTGTGCTGATACCGGTTTTGAAATTCCAGGACCGGTTCGCCACGGCCAATCTGGCGCTCGACCTCGAGGAGGGTCATGGCCCGATCGTCGGGATGGACGAAATCAAGGAACGGTCGGCTCATCAATTCTTCGAGACTCCATCCCAACGTGCGGGTAAATGCGGGACTCAGGCGTGTGAAATAGCTGTCCGCGTTCGCAATGCAGAGCATGTCTAAAGACAGCTCGAAAAAGCGATCGAGCTCTGTTGCTGCCGGCCGTGGCCCGTCGGGGGCGGGATCGGATGAGCGATGAGGCCTCGGTGTGTCAGATTGGTCGTCAGAAGAAGGCGAGGCCTGTGTCGTCATGGATGGATCTTAGTCAAACAGGTAGATTCTCGCAAGAATTCTGTACGCCGGCGACCTTGTGCACGTTGACTTCGTTCACCCATTGCCTATACTCAGGTCGTATTGGCTGGGAATTGCTCTTGGCACTCAGAGTGGGAGGGCTGCAATGCGTAGGACATGGGTTGGGCTTGCTGCGGTATTCATGCTCGCGATGGTCATTGGTGTCATGCCGGCGGTGGTCCGCGCGGATTGCGTGGACGGGGTCCGTGACCCGACATCGGAAGAACTGGCGTTCGCAGCTCGCGCGGAAGCAGCACTGGCGGCGGCATTACCATCTCCCATTGCCAATAGCGAACGGCGCGGGGGAACCTATGATTTTTCCCGACAACCGCGCCTCTCGTTTTGTACATCCAACCAGGTAGGGGCGTTCATTCCCAATGTGAGCGGGGGGTATCTGTACAAATTTCCCAAGGCGGAGGCCGATCGGTTGTACGCCGAACGCAAGGCGGTTGAGAAGCAGATTGAAGAGGCGGAGAAATTGCCGCCGGAGAAGGACGCGGAATATAAGCAGGTACTCGCGCAGATGAAGGCTGCCTACGATGCCGCGCCACGTCGCAGCCGGAAGGACCCACCCTTCACGCCCGAGCAACAGGAGCAGGTGACTCGTGCCATGGCTGAGGGAAAGAAACTCGAAGACGCGGCGAAGAAGCTGCTCAGCGACCATGTCGCGTCGGTCAAATCTCAAACCGACCCACTGCGCGCCCAAGCTAAGCGGTTGGAATCCTATCCGCAGGATCTGGCGGTGCGCCTCGCGATGAACATGGAACGATTCCCTGAGCCAGGCCCTACGATAGCGACATTCGGCGCGCCGAGCGCCCGCCGTAGCGGAGGCCTCGCCGTGCACAATGTGGTGATCGCCGTCGAAGGACCGGAGGGGGCAGCGCGCCAGGCTCTGTTCGACGCGGTCGATAAGGGGTATCTCCAGAGTCTCGTCGGGCAGCCGTTGCCGGAGCTTGAGGCATCGAAGGCGCGTGCTGGGCGAGATACTCAGGCGGCATCCGCAGGTAAGTAGACGCCGAACCTAAAATTCCTTGGTGCGCTGGTGGTCACGGGATACACTGTGACCATGGATCAACAACATCAGCGGAGCAGAGGAACGGGAGGTGGCCTCTTTGCCGGGTTTCTCGTCGGCTTCCTATGGTTTTTCCTCAGTTTCGCAGCCATGTTCAACGGCGTGTTCTTTCTCCTGCTGCTAGTGCCTCCCGCATATGCGCTGTCGGGCGCGCTTCTCGCGTGGTTTTTCCGGCTTCCTCCGGTTCATGCGGCCTGTTCTCTTGTGGGATCGGCGTTACCCTGGGTGGCCTGGCTGTGGCCGGCGACCATGTCGAGCTCCGGCTGGCTGAAATCTCTCGTGTGGCCCGTTTTTGTGGGCACGGCGTTCGGCATGAGCCTCCTCGGAGCGCGGCTCGTTGCTGCCAGGCGTCGTCGTAAGCCGACCCAGTCAGACCCCGCCCTTGCCTAGCTGGTTCATTGCTGAACCGCCGGCCGCGCAGATCTCATTGGCTGCCAGGAATGATCGAAAGTGTGCGGCCGGTGGTGACTCGCGATCAGGCGTTCTCTTTTTCCATGGAGGCAATAAAGGTATCCGCTTCGTGGATCGACGCGTTGAGATCCTTGATCAGCAAGTCGATGTTGCCTTCGACCGTGGTCAATTCACTCTTCAGCGAGGCGATGGCCTGCGCATTGAGGTTGTGCTTCAAGAACAGGACATGGTCCTTGAGTTTGGCCAACACGGGATCCATCTTGGCCTCCGCGCGTTTCATGGCCTTGATCAATTGCCCGTACTGGGTGCGCGTCTGCGCGAGCTGCTTCTGGCTTTTCTGACGCAGCGATGCGTTCGAATACTGCTTCAGTTCCCCCTCCCACTCCGTGAAGAGGGCGTCCGACACATCCTCCACTGAAGCGATGCGGCTGCGAACGGCTTCCGCGCGTTTTTCGCTCTGCTGGTATTCGCTGTTCAACACCTCGTACTTGTCCTGCAACTCACCGCCTTGGATATTCAACGTTTTCGTGAAGCGATCGAG
>CAADGJ010000259.1 GCA_900696505.1 uncultured Nitrosospira sp. | reverse complement strand
GCCGAAATCTATCGGTATCAACTGGAGGGGGACGGGAAGGCGAGCCTGACCGACCTCAAGACCATCCAGGACTGGCAATTGCGGCGAGAGTTCCGGCGCGTACCCGGGATCATCGATGTGACGGCCTTCGGCGGAACGACGCAGGAGTATCACGTTGATGTCGATCCGGGAAAACTCATCAGCTACCAGGTCAGTCTTGCGCAGGTCATGGAGGCCTTGACCAACAGCAATGCCAATGTCGGCGGGAATTACCTGACCGTGGGCGCACAAAATTACAACATCCGCGGACTCGGGCTGATCAATGGGCTGGCGGACATCGAAAACGTGATGGTCGCCGAAAAAGAAGGGACCCCGATTTTCATCAAGACCCTGGGGAGCGTGTCGGTCGGCCATCGCGTGCGCCTGGGCAAGGTCGGCATCGATGACAATGACGACGTGGTGGAAGGGGTCATTCTGCTCCAGCGAGGGTATAAGGCACTCTCGGTCCTGGATCGCGTTCGGGAAAAGGTCGAGGAGTTGAATAAGTGGAAGCTGCCGGAAGGCGTCAAGATCAAGACGTTCTATGATCGCACGGCACTGATCCATACGACGGTCGAGACCGTCACGGATATTCTGATCAGCGGCATGGTCCTCGTGTTTATCATCCTCTTCGTGTTCCTGGGGCATTTGCGCGCCTCTCTCATTGTCGCGCTGACCATTCCGATGTCCCTGCTGTTCACCTTTACGATGATGGTGATGATCGGGCAGTCCGCCAACTTGATTTCCCTGGGCGCCATCGATTTCGGGATCATCGTGGATGCGACCCTGGTCATGGTGGAAAGCATCTTTTTCCATCTGGGACATGATCGCCGCCTGGGTCTGACGGTGCCACAGCAGATCGTGCGTGCCGCCCGCCAGGTGGGGCAGCCGATTTTCTTTTCTACCGCCATCATCGTGGTGGCCTTCATTCCCCTGTTCACGATGACCGGCGTGCCGGGAAAAATCTTTGCGCCGATGTCGATCACCTATGGATTCGCTTTGTTCGGCGCCTTGCTCATGGCCTTTACGCTAGCCCCTGTCCTATGCTCGTTGCTCCTGACCGGTGTGGTGACGGAACAGGACACGCGTTTCGTCAGCGCGATTCGCCGGACGTACCTGGCCGTCCTGCGATGGGCGCTGGCTCACAATATGAAGGTCATCGGTGCTGCGTTGCTGCTGTTGGTGGCGGCGTTCGGTGCCCTGCAGTTCATCGGCGGGGAATTCATGCCCGCATTGGAGGAAGGGAACCTCTGGGTGCGGGCCACCATGCCGGTGGATATTTCGTTCGACGAAGCGGCTCGATTGACCGGAGAAATCCGGCAGATGTTCAGGAAATCGCCGGAAGTCGTCACGATCGTCTCGCAACTCGGCAGACCCGACGACGGCACCGATCCCACCAGTTTTTTCAATGCGGAATTTCTGGCCAATCTCAAACCACATAAGGACTGGCGGACGGGACTCACCAAAGATCAGCTGGTGGAGGAAATCGAAGAACGCCTCAAGGTCATTCCCGGCATCATTTTTAATTTCTCCCAGGTGATTCAGGACAATGTGGAAGAAGCGATGTCCGGCGTAAAAGGCGAAAATTCCATCAAGCTGTTCGGCACCGATCTGAAAACGATGGAAGCGAAGGCGGGAGAAATCGAGTCGGTGATGAGAGGCGTTCACGGGGTCAAAGATTTAGGGATTTTCCGCCTGGTGGGCCAACCCAATCTTTTGATCCAAGTTGATCGGGAAGCCAGCGCGCGGTATGGCCTGCGCGTGTCCGACGTCAACGCCGTCGTGCAGGCGGCGGTGGGGGGGCAGGCCGTGACGCAAGTGTTCGAAGGGGAGCGGTTGTTCGATTTAGTTGTCCGCTTTCTCCCCGAATTTCGGAGGGATGAGGAGGCCATCGGTAATATTCTGGTCAATACGCCGAATGGCGCGCGCATTCCCCTGAAACAGGTGGCGACGATCAAGACTCAGACCGGAGCCTTCATCATCTATCGGGAGAACAATGAACGGTATATTCCGATCAAGTTCAGCGTGCGCGAGCGCGACCTGGAAAGCACCGTGAAAGAGGCGCAAGCGAAAATGGCTCAGGCTGTCTCGCTTCCCGAGCGCTACCGGATCGAATGGGCGGGCCAATACGATCAACTCACGGCAGAGCAAAAGCGCCTCACGATGATTGTGCCGTTGAGCCTGGTGATCATCCTCTTTCTGCTCTATACCACATTCAATTCGCTGACCAACGCCTTGCTCGTCCTGGTGACCGTTCCCTTCGCGCTGATCGGAGGGATTTTTTCACTGGTGTTCACGGGAACGCACTTCAGCATCTCTGCGGCCGTGGGAGTCATCTCGACGCTGGGAGTAGCGATTCTCGGGGGAGTCCTGTTAATCTCCCGTATTGAGGATTTTCGGCGCAGCGGCCTGGAATTGCGTGAGGCCATTTTGAAGGGCGCGGATGTTCAGATGCGTCCGATCCTGATGGCCACGCTGGCGGCAGCCATCGGCTTGCTTCCGGCCGCACTGGCGACGGGGATCGGCTCGCAGGCACAGCAACCCCTCGCGCGGGTCGTGGTGGGAGGAATGTTGACTGCGGCGGCGCTGATTCTCGTGGTGTTGCCGGTCTTGTATGAAGTGGTTCACCGGCGCACGGCGCCGCGAACACCGTTGGAAGCCGGAGAGGAGCCACCGGCCCCTTATTAACGACAACGTGTGCGAGAGGATGTGATCATGATCGGAGTCGGGCAGCAGAGGATGCGTCAAGTGGTGGTGCTGGGTCTGATTCTTCTTGGCCTGATGGGAATGTGCCCAGAGGCGGGCTGGGCTGGCAGCATGGTCTGGCCGGTGCAAATGCCGTATGAGGCGCCGCCCAAGTCGGAACCGGTGCCCGATGTGTCGATCGCCCCCAATACGAAGGCCCTGACGCCGGAGGAACTCCAGCGGGCGGAGGCGCTCTTGCCGCTCTTGGAAGGAAAACAGGAATTTTGGGCCATGGGAGAATTTGTCCATTTGGGCGAGCCCGCGTTACCGGTGCTCACCAAGGCGCTCACAATGCCCGGCCCTCGTATCCGGTACAATGCCATTGAGACGATGTCCATGATCAAGGCCCCGGCTGCCACGCCCGCCTTACTCGAAGCGGCAAAATTGGCGACGGAAATTCCCCGTATCCGTGAACATGCGTTGCGGGTGGCCGTGCGGCTCGATCCTCAGCAGGCACCTCCCGCCATCGAGGCTATGGCCAAGGATCCCAATTCGGTGATCCGCAAGGCGGCGGCGTTCGAGGCCCGGTATGTGCGGAAAAAAGAAGTGATTCAACCGTTGATCGATCTGCTGGGGGATGAAGAAAAGTTTGTCGCGATGTCCGCCGTCCAATCGTTATGGACGTTGACCCGGCATGAGACAGAGTTTCACGATTGGGATGCCTCCAATAAACAGGATCGGCAGAACTGGGCGCAGGAGTGGATCGAATGGTGGAATCAGTCAAAGGAAACCTTTGAAATTCCTGATCCGAAGACCCGCAAGCAGGCCGGCTGACAGAGGAACGCACGAGGCGGTTGCACAGCCTCAAAAGCCCGTGGTAGGTACATACGCAGGCAATAGCGGCGTGACCAAAGTGGTCGCGCGTAGGCAGATAAAGGTGGATCATGGCCATATTGGCAATCAGTAAACTGGGGAATCCGATTCTTCGACAGCAGGCACAGTCGGTCTCCCCGAGCGAGATAAAAAAGGCAGCCTTTCAGCAGCTCATCGACGACATGTTTGAAACCATGTATGACGAACCCGGCATCGGCCTGGCCGCCCCGCAGGTCGGGCGTTCGCAGCAACTCGTGGTCATGGATTGTCCCGGGGAAGGGGGCTTCCCCAAGACGGTGCTCATCAACCCGACGATTCGGTTCTACGGCCCTGAGCAGGTGGAGGGCTGGGAAGGATGTCTGAGCGTGGACGGGTTGCGGGGCAAGGTGACCCGGCCGTCAACCGTGCGTGTGACCGGATTGGATCGCAACGGCAAACCGTTCGATTTTGAAGCCAGCGGACTGTATGCCGTGTGTATCCAGCATGAGCTCGATCATCTCATCGGCAAGTTATTTATCGACCGCATGACCGATTTCTCCACGCTGACGCAGATGGATGAGTTTCAGAAGTATTGGCAAAAGGAACCGGCCAGTGTCATCTGATCCCTTCCGGGTCGCCGGGTCGTTGTGAACTCGCTCCTACGCGTTCTGTCCTACCTCAAGCCGTTCCGAATGCTGGCGGTGGTGACCTTCGTGTGCGCGGGGCTCGCCACGGCGTTGGAACTGGTACCGCCGTATCTCGTCAAAATCGTCATCGACGATGTCATCCAAGCCAAGCGGCCTGAGATGCTCATGTGGGTATTAGGCGCCCTGTTGGGGTCGTATATCCTGCGGAACCTCATGAGCTCGATGCGGGTACGGTTCAATAATTTACTGGAGCAGAAAGCGGTCCATACGCTGCGGATGCAGGTATTCGGGGCCTTGCAACGGTTATCCCTGAGTTACTTCGAAAACCGCTCCACCGGCGAGATCATGACCCGTGTGACCAGCGATACCGAACATGTCGAACGCATCTTCGTCGACGGGCTTGAAGGGTTGCTGACTGCCTCCCTCACCCTGATCGGCATTACGATCATGATGTTTTTTTTGAATTGGAAATTGGCACTGCTGTCGCTCGTGCCCATTCCGATTCTGATTGTGTGTGCCGCCTGGTTCACGAAGCGGGTGCACAAATACTACGCCGAGATCCGAAAGAGTGTGGCGGACCTCAATGCCTACCTGCAAGACGCCCTGTCGGGCATCAAGGAAACCATCGGCTTCAATCAACATGAGTACGAACGGAAGCGTTTTGAAACCCTGAGCCAGACCTACAGCCAGAATAGTTTGCGGGCCATGTTTCTGTGGTCGTGGTATTGGCCGGGCATGGTGTTCGTCGGCAGTACCGGCACAGTCCTCATTCTCTGGTATGGAGCAGAAGAAGTGATGGCCGGCAATTTGACGGTCGGCCAACTGGTCATGTTCCTGTCCTATCTCGGCTTGTTTTATACGCCGATCAACGAGATTCATTCGCTGAACCACATGCTGCAACATGCCCTGGCGGCCAGCGAGCGCGTGTTCGAAATTCTCGACACCAAAGCGGAGGTCGAGGATCGGCCCGGGGCCGTACGGCCTGTCGAACGGTTGAGAGGCGCCGTGGAATATCGGCAGGTAGTATTCGGCTACCGGCAAGAAGGCACGGTCTTATCCGATGTGAATCTCACCGTCAGACCCGGGGAACGAATTGCCCTGGTAGGTCCCAGCGGCGCAGGCAAAACATCCTTGCTGAAGCTGCTGATGCGGTTTTACGATGTCCGCAGCGGGGCGGTGTTGGTGGATGGTTATGATGTCCGGGACCTGCCGGTCGCGTTTTTGCGGGGGCAGATCGGCCTGGTGCAGCAAGAGCCCTTTCTCTTTAACGGAACGGTGCGACAGAATATTGTCTATAGCGACCTCTCGGCCAGTCATGAGCGCGTCGAAGCGGCGGCCCGCGCGGCACGGGCCCACGACTTTATCACCCGGCTGCCAGATGGGTATGATAGCTGGATCGGCGAGCGGGGCGTCAAATTGTCGGTCGGACAGAAGCAGCGGGTCTCCATTGCCCGTGTCCTGCTGAAGGATCCGCCGATCATTATCTTCGATGAAGCTACGTCCAATATCGATACCGAGACCGAGGTCAAAATCCGTGAAGCGCTGAACGATCTGACAAAGGGACGTACCACCTTCATTATTGCGCACCGCCTCGCGACGTTGCATGACGTAGACCGAATTATCGTTGTGGAGCGGGGCACGATCGTGGAGGAGGGCCACCACGATGCGCTCATGAAGCGGGGCGGGGTGTATGCGGGACTCTATGAAGCGCAGTTCAAGATTTAGCAGGCTGTTGAGAAAACCCGCCAGCGACGTTCTCGGCCGCACGTCTCCTTGCGACGTACCCAGAGGGTACGACTCAGTCGCCGGGCGGCCTGCGGCCTGGCTGGACGGCCTTTCTGAACAGCCTGCGACGGCGGAGAAGAACGACGTATTCTGACCAGTTACGAAGGAGCGACAGGAAAAACATGGTGCTGATATTCGAAAGTGATCCGCTCGATAATGAGGATGCCCGGGGGCGGTTTTATCATGTGTGCCGGGGTCGAATTGATCGGACGGAAATTACCTTGCCTCAAGGGCAATCGATATATGAGTGTGCGGTATGCGGGATTGATCTGGAACCGGAAGATTTCTGGATCGCGAGGCAAAAGGGATCGGTGTGACGGTTGGTCGCACCGAGTGACGATAGAGAGAGGAGTGCGTTATGGCTGGAAGTATAGGCCGGAAGACTGTATCGGTTTCACGCGGGCTGATGATGTTGTGCGAGACCTGCTACGATCAGGTGTATGCCGAGAAGCTGCCTGATGCCAGGAACTTTATCGCGGATCATGAGGCGTTGTTCGATACGATTTGTATGGGTTGCACCGACATCAATCGTCCGCTCATCGACGATATGCTGGGGAGTTCGGAGTAGCGGTCTTATATGCTGACCGACAGAGCAGTGTTAGGCAGCATCAACCGGTCAAATGGGCCTCTCGCTAAAAAATGAACTCGTTGCGACAGCTAGCGACTCATGTGCACGAGGTTATTCTGACACTCCCATCGGGCCGGTAGCTCGAATTGAGTCGTGGTTGATTCGCTTTCCCAGTGCGAACCCTGATCGGTTGCCGCTTGGAGTTTTAAGAAAGTCGTATACGGTGAAGCCACTCGTCGCGATCAACGGCGCCTCGATGTTCGGTGAGCTCGCGATTGTATCCTGCTTGGAAAAGGATGGTTGGACGGCATTTTGGGTGGATACATTTCACGGACGAAAGTTCTGGCGCGGCATGCCGCATGTGACCCAGCCTACGGAACCACCGACTAAGGTAAAAGCTCTTTATGCTCGTATTGCTGATCGAAAGGGTGGCCCTTCAGGTTGTTTTGACATCGTCGCGTCGAAAGGCGACCGCATCATATGGCTAGAGTACAAAGGCCCAAAAGATACGGCGAATCGAAACGAGTTGTGCTGGATCGAGGCAGCTCTTGGAGCGGGTGTCGCTGAGTCTTCCCTCTTTTTTGTCGGCTCAGATCGGCGGCCAAAAGCAGTAGAACGTACGATCTAGCGGACATTGCAGCTATATATTCAAGTTGGCTACTGCGGACCGCGGTCGAATGTTCGGAGGTAGCTCCAGACCCGAAGTTATTCTACACGTACCTGCTAGTGTCCATGAGCTACTTACACGTCTTTCCGTCGAAGTGCAGGCATGTTGATTCGCCGGATTTCACCTTCCAGGTTTTCAGGAGCGGGGGCTGGCCTTCCCGCGTCTCCACGACGATATCCACCAATCCTGATTGCGGTAGTTTCTCGATGTGAGCTTTGGCTTCCTCCGGCACGTCCACCCAGAACACTGCGCCCAAAGTCGAGATCAGAATGCGGCTGTTATCAACATCCACATTGATGATGGGGCTGTAGTAGCTCTTTTCAGCTGCCGAGGACGTCCCGGGATGTGTGAGGCCGGTGAGGCACAGGATGAGGGCGATCATAACGAGCAATAATCGCATCGAATACTCCCTTCGATGACAAGGTCAAAGCCGGATTATGGCATCGTTGCTGAGCGATTGGTAGGGGGAACCTGGTCGAACTGCAGGCGGGGAGACCGTCACATGATATGGATATCGGCGGGCCGGACTTGGCCGCCGGTGATCCAATAGGTGCGAATGTCTGCTGCGGGGGCATGCATGAGTGAAACCAGCAGATAGGCCGGAACAGGCAAGTTGATCCGTTGCCAGATTTCCTCGTAGTCCGTCGCGATTTTGATGTCGGTGTGAGACGGCCGCGCCGGATCCTTCGGATGGGAATGATAGACCACTTGCAGGTCCAGACCGTTCTTGCGAATGTCTTTTTTAGCCGCGGAAAAGTCGCCCATATCCATCACAAAGGCAATCTCCGCCCGTTCTTCCGGAGAGAGGCGCTCCAGATGCGCGACCTTGTCTTCATCGAACGTAGAAAGTTTTTCCGCCCCCTCGACAGCCACGATATTCGTGATGCGGTAAAGGTGCGTGACGACTTTGTTCTTTCCGGCTAACAGTCCGCAACATTCGAACGGAGCCAGTTCGCGCGCATGCGCGACGATTTGATCCAGAATGTGCTGGGGGATCGACAGATCAGGCATGTCAGATGGTGCAGGCCACGCTGTAGTCTCCGCCCAGATCCTTGATCGTCGGCGTCGCGCTGCACAAAGGGCAACGCGGATCTTTCGGGCGAGAGACCTTGCGGAATTTCATTTCCAAGGCATCGTAGATCACCAGCTTATCCGCGATCGTTTCCCCGATGCCGAGAATTTCCTTGATGGCTTCTGATGCCTGCAGAATGCCCATGGTACCGGCCAGCACACCCAGCACGCCGGCTTCCTGGCAGTTCGGAACCAATCCAGCGGGAGGCGGCTCGGGATAGAGGCAGCGATAACAGGGGAACCCGGCATGAGGCTTAATGCTCGTGAGCTGGCCTTCAAAGCGGAACATGCTGGCGGAGATCAGCGTCTTCTTGGCGAAAAAGCATGCATCGTTCACCAGAAACCGCGTGGTGAAATTATCGGACCCATCCAAGACGATGTCATAATCCGACACCAACCCGAGAATATTCTCCGTATCGACGTTCAGTTGATAGGTCTTGATCGTAATGTCGGGATTGATGGCTGACAGCATCCGTCGGCCCGATTCCACCTTGGGCACGCCGACGGTCGCGGTGGTATGCAGGATCTGCCGCTGAAGATTGGACAGGTCGACGACATCGCCATCGACCAGACCGATCGTGCCGATGCCTGCCGCCGCCAGGTACAGGGCGGCGGGGGAACCGAGTCCGCCGGCACCGATCAATAGCACCTTGGCTTTTGCCAGTTTGACCTGCCCTTTGCCGCCCACTTCGTTGAGGATAATGTGCCGGCTGTAGCGCTGTATTTGTTGGTCGGTAAATTCCATTCGACTCGTCTCTTGTCGTTCGTCAGAGGTGAATCCGCCCTCTGAGGTATGGTCTGAAAGAAGGCTGTAGCCTGGTTATTCCACCACGTTCAGCTCAATCGGGTCGACGACGCAGCCTTTGGTGCGGATGCCGTCGATGGCCCGTTCGATCTCTTCGGTTTCGCCGGTGAGTTCGAGGTCCATCCATCCGGTGGTCTCGCGCACATCGGCGCGTCGCACATTGGTGACCACTCTGAATTCATGCCCGATCTGATAGATGATCGGTTCCTTGATTTTATTCTCGGGAAAACGAATGTGAAAGCGTAGGCTGGTCATGGTTATCCTCCGGCGATCGCGGGAACGATCGATACTTCATCGCCGTCTTTCAGCGAGGTCTCTTTCCCGTTCAGGAAGCGGATATCTTCCTCATTGACGTAGATATTCACGAAGCGCCGCAAATCACCTTTTTCATCGCACAGCCGGTTCTTCAGGCCCGGATAGGTGGCATCGAGCGATCCGATCATGTCCACAATGTTGGCTGCCGCGGATTCAACCTCACCCTGGCCCTTCGTGAGGGGACGCAAGGGCGTTGGAATACGAACCTTAATCATGATTCACCACCACTGTTCTTTCCCATGTTGAATGTTTTTTGGAAGTTCACCAGGCTCGGCTGGATCCGGAACGGCCGCCCCACGGCATCCACGACCGCTTCCTGAGTCTTGAGGCCGTTACCCGTAATGTACGCGACGGTGACGTCGTTCTTCTTGATCAGACCCTGCTTGACGAGTTTGCACAACACGCCGATCGTCACCCCGCCTGCCGTCTCAGCGAAAATGCCTTCGGTCTGCGCCAGTAACTTGATCCCTTCTACCACTTCTTCGTCCGTCACCGCGTCCATTGCGCCTTTGCTTTCGGCGGTAGCCTTCAGTGCGTAGTAGCCGTCAGCCGGGTTGCCGATGGCGAGGGATTTGGCGATGGTCTTTGGCTTCACCGGCTTGAAGAAGTCGCGGCCAGCCTTGAAAGCCGTGGCGATGGGGGAACACCCTTCGGCCTGCGCGCCGTTGATCTTGGTACGCACCTCATCGACCAGGCCCAGTGCCTTCATTTCGTGCAGGCCCTTCCAGATCTTTGTCAGCAGGGAGCCCGAGGCCATGGGAATCACAGCCTGATCCGGCGTCCGCCAGCCGAGTTGCTCCACCGTCTCGAAGGCCAACGTTTTCGACCCTTCGGCATAGTAGGGACGAATATTGATGTTGACGAAGGCCCAGCCATGTTCAGCGGCGATTTCGCTGCAGAGCCGGTTGACATCATCGTAGTTGCCCTCGACCTCGACCACGTTCGGCTTATAAATCAGGTTGCCGAGAACCTTGGCGGCTTCGAGGTCGGCAGGGATGAAGACATAACACTTCATGCCCGCTGCGGCGGCATGAGCCGCGACGGAGTTGGCCAGATTGCCTGTGGAGGCGCAGGCTACCGTCTCAAAACCGAGTTCCCGTGCGCGCGTGAGGGCGACCGAGACGACCCGATCTTTGAATGACAGGGTCGGATGATTGACCGTCTCGTTCTTGATGTAGAGCTCGTCGATGCCCAGATGTGCGCCGAGATTCTTGGCCCGCACCAAGGGTGTCAGTCCCGCATGGGGCCCGATGATCGAGGTGCTTTCGACCGGTAACAGGTCGATGTAGCGCCACATGCTGTTCGGGCCCTGCTCGATTTTCTTGCGCGAGATGGTGCTCTTGATCTCATCGTAGTTGTATTTCACTTCCAGCGGGCCGAAGCACATCTCACAGACATGGATGGCTTTGGGTGGATATTCCTTCCCACATTCCCGGCACACGAGCGCTTTCATTTTCGACATGGAGACACCTTCGCTACAAGTTACGTTGACCCGGAAGCGCACATGTCGGCCCACCGACGTCGCCGTCTTCAATCAGCTCCGTAATCGTGGGCCGCTCCCCGCATAGCGGGCAATCGGGGTTCCGCTTGATGCGGATTTCTCTGAACTGCGTGCGTCGCGCATCAAAATCCAGCAGCCGATCGGTCAGCGGGCGGCCGATGCCCAGGATCAGCTTGAGCGCTTCAGTTGCTTGAATCGTTCCGATAATACCGGCCAACACGCCGATGACGCCTGCTTCCTGGCAGGAGGCGACGAGTCCTTCGGGCGGTGGCTTCTTAAAGACGCATCGATAACAGGCCGACTTTTTCGGAATGATGGTGGTCACGCGCCCGTCGAACCGGAGAATGCCGCCGTGCACCAGCGGTTTGCCGGCGAAATAGCAGGCATCGTTGATGAGAAACTTCGTCGGGAAATTATCGACGCCGTCGATGACCACATCGTAACCGCTCATGATCTTGAGGGCGTTGCCTGCCGTGAGCCGCTCTTCGTACATCACCACGTTCACGTCGGGATTCAGCGCTTGGATCTTCTCTTTGCCGGAGACGACTTTGGGGCGCCCGACGTCCGGTGTCTGGTGAATGACCTGACGCTGTAGATTGCTGAGATCCACCACATCGCTATCGATCAGCCCGATTGTGCCGATGCCGGCGGCAGCCAGATATAAGGCTGCCGGCGAACCAAGACCACCAGCCCCGACGATGAGAACCTTGCCCTGGATGATCTTCTTTTGGCCCTTGCCGCCGACTTCAGGCAACAGGATGTGGCGGCTGTAGCGGTTGATTTGTGTTTCTGTAAATTCCATGTCCGACGGAAGCTGAAAACCGTCACCAGCGGCGTTCTCGCATCATTCAGGCCCTCAACGTACCGCAAGGGTACGCCTCGGCCCTTCATTCGCTGCGGCCTTGCTGGATGACGCTTTTGAGCCTCCTCTCCCTAAATGGTCTGCCGTACGCTCAAATATTGAAATACTTTTCTATACTGATATACCGCTCGCCGGTGTCGCAAAGAATCGTGACGACATTTTTGCCGGGACCCAATTCCTCAGCGATCTTCTGGGCGGCGAAGACGTTGGCGCCGGCGGAAATACCGACCAGCAGCCCTTCTTTCTTGGCGAGCAATTTGGCCGTTTGATAGGCTTCATCGTCGGTCACAGTAATCACGCGGTCCAGCAAGGTACGGTTCAACACTTTGGGCACGAACCCCGCACCGATCCCTTGAATCTTATGCGGTCCCGGATCTCCACCCGACAGCACCGGTGAGCCGGCCGGTTCCACCGCCACGATTTTCGCCGCCGGATTCCGCTCCCGGATCACTTCTCCGCAACCGGTGATCGTTCCGCCGGTCCCGACAGCCGCCACGAACGCATCGACCCGACCATCCAGCGCATCCACAATTTCCGGACCGGTAGTTTTACGATGCATGGCTGGATTCGCGGGATTGGAGAACTGGTCGGGCATATAGTACGACGGATTCTGCGCGACGATGCTTTCCGCTTCCTTGATCGAGCCCTTCATCCCTTCCCAGGCTGCCGTGAGAACCAGTTGTGCGCCATAGGAGGACAACAGGCTCGCGCGCTCCATGCTCATACTTTCCGGCATGACCAAAATCAGTTTATAGCCACGAACCGCGGCCACCAATGCGAGGCCGATGCCGGTGTTGCCGCTCGTCGGTTCGACTATGGTTCCACCCGGCTTCAGTTTGCCCTGCCGCTCCGCCTCGTTGATCATGTTGAGGCAAATGCGATCCTTGATGCTCCCGCCCGGGTTGAACGATTCGACTTTCGCGTAGATCGTCGCCGAGCCTGGTTTGGTCAACCGATTGAGCCGCACCAGCGGGGTGCCCCCGATCAACTCGGTGATGTCTCCGTGGGCCTTCGCGGTCACCGGCCACCGCCCATGTAGAAGAGAAATTCCACATGATCGCCATCTTTCAGCTGAGTGGTCTCGAGATGTGTCCGTTCCAGCATGGTGTCGTTCACTTCAACCGCAACCATTTGCGGTTCGATGCTCTTTGCTTTCAGCAGGTCGAGGACCGTGCCGCCTGCGATCTCTTCCGCTTTGCCGTTGATCATCACCTGCATATCTGCTCCTGAGATGGTAAGAGTCTGACAGGATACTGAACATGTCCGCCAGCGGTTCTCGCATCTCTCAGGTCCTCAACGTACCGCGAGGGTACGCTTCGTCCCTTCGTTTGCTGCGGCCTTGCTGGAAGGCCATGTTGAGTATCCTGTCGAAAGGGATTCTGGTTGCGCCTTACACGCCGTTGCTCGGTGTTCAATGAGCTCGACGTGAATTGCAGCAAACTGCTAAAGAATTTCAAGAAGTTAGCAAACGCGTTCTTGTGTTGTCAAGGCAACGGACCCCCAACCGGTGCGACGAGGAAGTTGCTGCGAAGTCGTCTGGTAGAGACGGCCGCTTTCTTGACTTTCACCATGCCTAGCTTACAGTATGCGCCGGTCTGGAGGGTAGGGTATGTGGAAGAAAAATTTCTTATTCCGTGCGCATGAAGCGGCTCCGCTCAAAGAATCGGAAAACGAGCTGTTCCATGACGACGCTGAACCGGCCTTGGACAGCGCCGGCCTACAAATGGAAAAGTTTCTCTCGGTGTGGGTGCAGGGAGAAGGCGAAGACGAAAAGCCCACCATGTATACGAACATGTATGTGCGTACGGCTACGCTCGATTTTAAAACCCGGGCGGGATTTCTCCAGCCTCTGCAGGGACGCACACATCAGATCAAGCAGATGTTGACGCCGGAGCAGAAGGGATTTCTACGCGAGTGGTTGTCCACGACCTCACCTCAAGCCTGGGAAGACTCCGACGACCATTTTCGAACCCTCTTTGATCTCGAGTGATCCATTCAATCAGGATGCTGAAGACCTCCGCCAGCGGCGTTCCCTCATCATTCAGATCCTCAACGTACCGCAAGGGTACGCTCCGGATCTTCATTCGCTGCGGCTTTGCTGGACGAACGTTTTGAACCTCCTGTGGAAATCTTTCTATGGTTCATATGCAAGGGATCACAGTGCGCGAGTGTGTACCGTCTCTCTTCATCCAGCTAGACCACGCATGAGTCATCCCACATCTCTTCCTCTGATTGCCCTGATTGTGGCCGGGTTCATGTTTCTGTCGCAGGGACCTGTCTGTGCCTCCGCCACGATCGAGGTCTACTATGCTCCCGAAGATCACCCCGTTGATCATGTGGTGAATCTGTATGGACGGGCGACCAGATACATTTACGTCTCGGTCTATGGGTTGACGGCTCCGTCTATCGTGAAAGCACTGGTTGAGGCGAAACATCGCGGCGTCGATGTGCGAGTGATTACCGATCGGGAACGTCTCACTGATCCGAAGCAGCATAGCGCCGTGAAGACATTGCGACTCGCGGGTGTGCCCGTCCGGATCAACCGGCATGATGCCTTGATGCATCTCAAGCAGGTGGTGATCGACGACGAGATCAATACCTCCGGGTCGGCGAACCACACGACGAGCGGCAACCGGTACAATGATGAGCGACTCGATGTCATCACCGATGCCCGGTTGACGGCCAGAGCGCGCGAGAAATTTTTGGCCATGTGGAATGACCGCGAGCGATTCGTCGTCTGGACAGAGTAAGGAGTGGCATGGCACGTGCCAGCATAGAGACAGATGTAGCGATTGTCGGCGCGGGCGGCGGAGGCGCCGTGTTGGCATTGATGCTCGCGCAACAGGGGGTACGCTCCGTGGTGTTGGAACGGGCTTCTGGTCCGCCGCAAGGTCTGCGCGGGGAAATTCTGCAGCCCAATGGCCAGCGGGTGCTCGATCGTCTAGGGTTGCTCGACAAGCTGCCGGCGCATGCCGTGCGATCGGTGCATCGATTCAACTTCTGTCGATCCGGCGGCGAACGGCTGTGCACGGTCGATTACAGTGACCTTCCGGCTCCTTACAATCGCGCTGTGGTGACGCTGCCCAATGTCGCGCATCATGCGATCCTCGATGCGTTGGAAAAGCAGAATCCCGGCGGGCTCTGGTACGATGCCACCTTTACCGGGCTTCGTTTCGACGGCAGCCGTGTCGTCGGTCTGCAGGCGACCCGTCATGGGGAGCCGGTTGAGGTGTCTTCGCGTTTGGTAGTCGGGGCCGACGGTGCATTCTCCAAGGTTCGCGAGTCACTCGGTATCTCGGCGGACATTCATCGGTATCCGGAAAGTTATCTCATTGCCATACTCAAAGCTCCGACGGGGTTCGATGAGGCACGGTATCTGGTGGGCAAACGTGAAATTCTGGGACTATTTCCCGCTGCCGGCCAACAGGTCTACGCATTCTATATGATCAAGGCCGGATCGTATGACGCCGTGAAGGCTCAAGGACTTGAGTCGTTACGACGGGCTTGGGTCCGGATCGACCCTGCCATGGAATCCATCGTCTCAGGTTTGGTCGATTGGAATCAGACCGGCTATATGCCGACCGGGCGTGTTCGAACCGATCGGTGGGTGGCAGATGGCGCGGTGCTCATCGGCGATGCGGCTCATGCCATGAATCCCCATGCATCTCAAGGCCGCATGCAGGCGATGGTGGATGCGGTGACGGTGGCCGATCTCATTCCCGGCTGGCTCAAGAACAATACGTTTTCGAGTGAAGCGTTGCGCGCCTTCGAAGTTGCCCGGCGGCCGCAGGTGAGCATGTTGCAACGTCTGGCAGACGAGCAGTGTCGATTCTGGAACACCGGGAACCCGCTGCTTGCCTTCCTGCGCGATCGAGTGTTTCGTACGCTCGACCGTAATGCGCGCCTCCGGTATCGTGTGCTGACGACCACCGCCGGACTGCGAAGCCAGCCTCCGTTTTCGATGCTCGATCGCGTGATGGCTGCGGGGTTGCTGCCAGACCCCTCTGCGGATCGGAAATCATCGGTCGGAACATAGAAGAAGATGGTCCTTGTAGGCCACGAGAGTTTCATCAGAGTAAGAATGAATTGTCCCGGGGCATGTTCAAAAAGTCGTCCAGCAAGGCCGCAGCCAAGCGAAGAGCTGAGGCGTACCCTTGTGGTACGTTGAGGCTCCGAACGAGGCGAGAGCGCCACTGGAAGACTTTTCAGCATCCTACCCAACTACAGCCGAGGTGTTTGTGACTCAACCGACCGCGCTCGATGTCCCCTCCGAGGTGCAACAACTCCTGCAGCGATACGTCAAGGAAACGACCACTCTGCTCGGTCCGCAACTGGAGGGGATTCTCCTGTACGGGAGCGCGGTAGGCGGGGAGTTTTTGCCGGGTCGTTCAAATCTCAATCTTTTGCTGATGCTTTCCGGCTATGACCGGGAAGGGATGAAACGGTACGCCAAAGCCCATAAGCGCTGGAGCCGTGAACAATTCGTCGTGCCGCTCCTGGTGACGGAGACCGAATTGACCAAACCCGGCACCGTTTTCCCACTCGAATATCTGGAAATACAGGAGCAACATCGCGTGCTCTGGGGGAAGGATCCGTTTATCGGCCTCCATATCGATCGCACACATTTAGCGTATCAGGTACAGCAGGGTATTCAGGGCAATCTGGTGCGATTGCGGCAGCGGTTTATCGAGGGCGGCGGGACGGAGGAAGCGACGACGATGTTATTGCCGCTGTCGTTGACGGCCTTATTGCCCTGTTTGCGCGGGTTGCAGCGCCTGGCCGGACACCCGGCGTTATTTCAATCGGACGCGTTGCTCACGGCCATTCGCCACATGACGGGACTCGATTTAGCAGGACTCGGTGATGTGTTGGAATTGAAGCGCGGGATCATTTCGCCCGGACCGGTGGAAGTCCCGCGCTTATACGAGCGCTATGCCGGAAATCTCGAAGCCTTGATCGCCTTGATCAGGCCGGATGGCACGGTGGCGCCGCGATGAAGAAGCGCTCACTCACGATCAACGGACTCATCCCGGCGCTCTGGCTGCTGTGTGTAGTGATGGCGGCACCGTGGGGCCATGCGCGGGAACCGGTTCCGAACTATGATCCCCAAGGGTATGTCAGTGACCATGCAGGCGTTATCGAAGCGGACTGGCGCGCCAGAATTCGGTCCGTCTGCCAGGACCTTGAACGAAAGACCGGCGTGGAAATGGTGGTGGTGACTGTCCCGACGCTGAAGCCCTATCCCTCAGCCAACGATTATGCGATGGGCCTCTATCAAAAATGGGGCATCGGCTCCGCCCAGGATGAACATGGGGTGTTGATCCTGTTGGCCGTGCAGGAACGCCAGGCGGCCGTGACCATGGGGCGGCGCATGATCCCGGTGATGGGCGGGGAGGTGGTCGGCAAGGTCGGACATGAGTATCTCGACCCCGCGATTAAGAACGGGCATTTCGACGAAGGGCTGTATCGCACGGTAGTCGCCTTGGCCTCTGTCTCGCAGGAGATCCGCGTCGGCTCCACGAAGAAGGCGCATTTTCGCGGACTGGGCTTCTGGATCACCGTCACCACGGCGAGCGGAGCCCTCTGGTTTTTGTGGTGGCTGAGCCGCCCGGATTTGCGGCACCCCTTTGGCCGCATCCGAAAGGGACAATACTGGGGGACCGGACAGGGTGGATTCGGCGGCAACTTCGGCGGCATGGGTGGCGGAATGAGCGGGGAGGGATGGAAGTAGGGAGGAGGGTGGCCCGTTGGTCTCCCTTGCTCGCGCAACGCGCGGTCGAAGACTCCCCTCGTCCGACGCGCGCAGTGGGAGCCCAATCCAGTCCACCTCAGGCTTGATGCGACATGAACGAAGAGACGGCTGGCTGTCGCTTTATCCCTGCAGTTGCGTCATCATGGTGGCTGGATTCCAGTAGCCCCACATGGTTTGGATTTTTCCTTCCTGATTAATCTCGAACACATCGATACCCTCGAAGAAAACCGGCCGACCGTTTTTGCCGGTACCCCGTCCCGTGAATTTAACGGCGACTCTGTTCGCTGACTGGAATACGTGGTCAGCTGTCATGCTGATGGTTGCAAAGGCGCCGAGCACCCCGACTAGAAATTGTCGCAACGCCGCACGTCCCTTTAGCGGAGCCGGCGCTCCTGGTTCATAACTGATACCTTCCTCGGCGAAGCAGCTGACCCACGAATCTGCATCCATCTTCCCAATGGCCTCAAAGTATTGCCGCACCGCCGCAGGAATCGTCTCGTCCTTCATCGTTTTTTCTCCTCTCCCTCATAGGCCCGGTCATATCCGGCGAATTTTCAAGCGCTGTTCATACTACGAAGGAATTCGCCCGTTGGATTGAAATCGATGAGTGCAAATGGACGGGGTGTGACGAACGACAAGGCGGGAACCAGTTGGTTCCGCCACCTGGATTGTGGCGTGGCTCGCTTGGCGGTCTGAGCCTATTACATGACCCAGAGTGCGATGCCGGAGAGTTCCCGAGAGAGACGCTCTGCGACGTTGTTACTGAAGAGGTGCGCGGCATCCGGTTGGCTGTGCTTCGTGATCACGAGGGTGCCATAGCCGCCCGCTCGTACTTCATCGAGAATGGTGTCGACGAGATCACCTGCGTATCCCAATTTGAGCATCACCCGCTCGGTGGGGAAGCCTGTGTCCTTGAGTCGCTCGAGCGCTCTCTCAAGGATGGGATATTCAAGGGTCTCCTCCATCTGCATCCATTCTTGCTGATCTTTGCGCAGTTGTTCGCCGAGCTGATGTTCCATGTCAGGATTTTCCGATCCCCCGTGTTCCATCAACTCCCGCGGCATGGGGTTCAACACATGAAACAAGGTGATGGCCACGGACGGCGTCTCGCGGAGCAATGCTCCGACGTAATGGAGGACACGGATGGTGGCGTTTGAATCGTCGACGGCGATGAGGATGTTTTTGGGAGAGACGGAGCGGTTCGAAGTGTGGCCCGGGGCGAAGCGTGATTGGTCATGCGGCGCAGTTGTGGTCATGATGTCACCATACCTGGGTTGGTGCGTGCCGGTCCTGTGGCTGTGACCATCTTTGAGGGAGAGGCTGGTTCTGTGGCCCGAAGAGGCTTCATGGTGCCCTCAGAGAGACGGGCTGGAGCGCGAACCGTACGGCACCTGCTGGGGATGCATAGGGTCCGCATAGGCATAAGCCTATGCTTCTCCTGCCAACAAATCAAACACGAGCGCGGAGTGAGAGAAAGCGGGAGATCCGCGGTCCTGCGTGATCGCGTGCGTCCCATGAAGCCGGTGAATTGGCTCCATGGGACGGGAACGAGGGATGGAATCAGGACTTCTTCTTGGCTCGAGGCGTTTTGACAGTCCTGGCCGATTTTCCACGGGCAACGACACCGACGGGCATGACGCGATTGCGTATCAGGTAGGATGCGATTTCAGGCGCCCGGTTGGCGGCAGGTCCTGCCGGATTGCTGTCCGCATAGGAGCTCGTAGGATTATGTTTGAACAGCCAGAGTTGTACGACGCTCATGGGCGTCATCGGCGTGGGGATACCGGTTCCACGAAACTTCATCATGCCCTGTGTTTGAACGAGGACTGATCCGCTGGCGACCGACGGATACAGCGTGACGCCGCCCATGAGTTCAATGAGAGTTTCCATCGCGACATGATTGCTCTGCGGAAAGGGCACAACTTGCGTGAGGCCAAATTTCGTAATGCCGGCATGCTGGTGAAGCAGGCTGATTTCTTGTCCCGTGGCATAACGAAAGCCGTAGGTGGTGGTGTACCCACCGGCGCCGCCCAAGACGTCCAGGTAGGACAAATTGGCGGTCGCGTTTAAGCTGAGCCATTCGAGGTTCGTGTCGGTGTCGAGCGTGATCAAGTGATCGCCGGTGCCGGGAACCAGGTTCTGTTGAACGAGAGCCATCTACGTACCTCCTGGCCGATGGTTGGAATAATGGGGTATCGCGATTCATACACGTGTCATGCCATTCGCGTGCCAGAATGGATTCGTGCGAATGCGCCCTGAGCAGACCCCCTTGGGATGGTGATGCCAGTACGAAGTGGCACGTATAGCTGTGCACTCGCCTCACATACAGAACCATAGCGTATCATGAGGGATACAGTGAGGAATCTATTCGGATACGATTCGGAGTTCGGTGCCAAAGAAGGCAAGGGTATGGGAGGAGATCAATCCATGCGTGGTGATCGATTGACTGATCAAGGCACTATCCTCTGCGAGGAACGGGCCTGCCTTCCTCCAAGTCTTGAAGATCAGACCAGGCCGTAATGTCAGTCCGCGAAGGATCTATCGCGTCGCGGTACTTGGCAAATTTCGCAGCACTTTCCGGCGAACTCGGACCGCGCCCAAGCAACTTCCCGTTCCAGTCCTCAAGATCCGCTGCTCGATGCGGAGTGGCGGTGCGTCGAAACCACTCCGCCACCCCGTCATCGGTCACATTGGTCTTCACGGCAGCCGTGAACTGCTCGGCCGTAATGCCCGCATATTCCAGCAGCCGTTCATCCATCGGGCAGGGATAAATGTACTCCCCTTCAGTGCCGGCCAGCACCGCGCGGCACTTGTCGATCATCCGCGCCAGGTGGACATAGCCAGCCAGCCTGGTTTTCATGCTACGGGGGAATGTCTTCCGCAAATCCATCAGGCCAGCAATTTGTGGTTGGTGAATGTCAGGGTTCGGACAAGGACCGCGCCGTTTTCATACGAAATGATGCGCCGTGCCGCTGGAAGATCAGACGCGCCGATGCGCACATGTGTATCCGTAAAGCTTTCGACATTGCGCAATGTGCTGTCCTTCGGTGCGAAATAATATACGGTGTACTTCGTGGTCAGTTGCTTCTGGTCCTGGGTGGTGCTGCTCTCTTCCACATTGATGGTGAAGGCCACGTGCGGCATCTTCCGGTTGATCTGGGTAATCCGGTTATCCTTGATGCGATAGAAGGACTGCATGCCGTCGCCGTGAATGTCGAGCCGGCGGCCCAGCGGATGTCCCTCGCCGCTCTCCATCGTCAGCCGGTGTTTTCCGTCTGATTCCTCGAACTTGCGGGGTGCGCGGTGCACGGCGATCATGCCGATCTGCTCCTGCGCCCATTTCTGAATCGCTTCATCGGGGAGTTGGACGCTCACCTCCCGCGGTCCCTTGACCACGACGGTTCCGCTCACGACCTGCCCATTGGTGTTGACGCTGAGGTCGGCCGAAAAACCTCGAAAATCCGGTTGCCACCGGGCCGTATTCTCGAAGGCGCGTTGAAGAATGGCACGTGCCTGAGGATCATCGGCAATGGTCGGTTGTGTATCAGCAGCGGCGACATGTTCCATCGGAGGCTCCTTTGTGTCGTGGTAGGGATAAAAAATAATTATAGAGACGTTGATCGATCATCTACAACTGTGGAGGACATGATCTTGCGCAAGAATCCCGTTTTGCCGGCCGGCAAAATTTCTCTCATTTGACCAAGGTTTGTGTAGTACTGGCTAGGCCGAATCTGTTATACTGCGGGGCATTTCATCCGGCAATTTGACGAATGTGTGACAGAAGTTTCGGCATTCCTTGAAAGGAGCGCTATGGAGCGGCGAGCGGCGTCTCATACTGAAGAAGAAGAAATGAACCAACGGCGGAGGCTGTTGGGACTGGCTCGCAAGGGCGACCCCAAAGCCATCAGCAAGTTGTTCGAGCTATACCAAGTGCGTGTGCTGAACGGCGATATGCTGAGTAAGCTCAATAAATCCTACTACAAGGCGGCGGCTGCGCAGGAGCAAAAGGCCGCACAGACTCCGGCCAAGTCCGCAAAGGGCTCGCAAGCGACTCACGGCAGCGCCAAAGGGAGTGCCAAGAAGTCTGCCGCGGCGGCTGCGCCGGCAACCAAAGCGAAACCTACGAAAGCCGCCACACCGAAAAAACGAGCGAAGTAATTTATCTGTGTCGAGAGGGTCGGCGAAGACCGCCGGCCCTCTTCTCGAATCATCTTACTGAACACCCACCCGCAATCCTCCGGCCGCAAGTTTGGTTCCGATTTCTTCAGCCACCTTCCGGGCTCCTGAATAGACCGTGGCCTGGCCTTCATGGTCGATGCGCCATGCCAATTCGAAGGCCCGGGAAGAGTTCATTCCTGGAATACACTTGCAGAACAGGGCAATGACCTGCTGGTAGGTGTGGCATTCGCAATTAAACACGATCACGCGGGCTTCCAGATCGTCGCCCGTGCCCACGTCGGTGGTGTCGAGGGCGTCGGGGGTCATGGCGGGGGGGAGGGTACTCATGCGGTCGTCTCGTTCGGCGCCGAGTGTACCAGGTGAGACGGGGGCGAGTGCAACAGGTTGTCAGCCTCTCTTGACCTTCGCTGCCGCAGACGTCGGACAAATATCTTACTTGGATAGCGTGACGTCGTCATGGGGCTGCGGGGCTCTGGGATGGCACGACATACTCGTTAGGCAGGTCGATGCCCTCTCTGGCCATGGTGTGGTTCAGCAACCGATAGTGGGTCTTGGAATCCGTCACCGGAACCAACCCATGCGCGCGGGCCAGGCGAAAGGTGTAGACCTGCGCGGCGGCGGTTTTCACGAGCGCGAGACCATATTCAAATTGGTAGGCGTCCTCCAGCGTTGCGGACGAACGTGCCAAGTGTTTCACCAGCCCCACGGTACACACTTCGGTAGCGCGTTGCGGTTCGAGAAGCCGAAGCAGGGCGGCCGGCCCCGGCACGAGAGTTGATCCAATCCGCATGGCATGGGTCAGATCAAACAGGCCACGTTGAAACCGTCGATCTGCCTGCAATCCGGCATGAAACAGCCCTCTCCAAGCAGGATCAGAAAAATCACGATCGATCTCGGCTACGGCGGTGTCATCCAGGGGGCCGCTGACCGCATAGCCCTGTACGATGCGACCGTTGCTGACGAGGTCCGGATGCTCGTCTCCCATGCGATCCTGATAGGCTGTGGTTCCCATGAATGGTGTAAGCCGGAGCGCCATGTAGTCGCGAAAGTGGAGCGATCCATAGTGCTCGAGCAGGTATTCCAGCGTGCCCGGGGCGCAGAGATGAAACGGATAAAACAGGGCGTGACGACGGGGCAAGGAAGTCATACGATGGGCTTATCCAGTGACTGGGATATCGACTCGGAGAGAGGCCTGCAAACGAAGATCGAAGCGATGATTTGTGCGAAGAAGGTTACCAGCTATCCATATCGATGACTTCGGTCGCGTCCCACAGATTTTTCAACTCAGCTTCCGCGATCGCTTTTTCGCGATCCGCTTCCGTGTCCTCACCGAATCGTTTTGGCTGAGTCGTGTCTGAATCGGCGGCGGATGCAGTGGATTCGATCGGCTGGCGACGGCGGCGTTTACTGGGATCCATATTGACGGGCATGGGAAGAAGTCTCCTTTTTCATGTCAGTCTCCCCTCTGTCGGGGATGGAAGTCAATGGGAGCAGCGAGGCTCATTTCTCATTCAGGCTCGTCAGGAGCGATACCGCTACCGTATCGGCATACCGTCTGCCCCCGGTGGTGAGGCGAACCAGGTCGCCCTTGCGTTCGAGTAACTCGTCCGCCAGCAATTTGTCCACTTCCCGTGAGAGCTCAGGAAATGAGAGGGCTCCGGTCTGTGTAAGGGAAATGCCATCAACGAGGCGCAACCCAAAGATGAGTCGTTCGCAGCTTTCGCCCGCCTGCGTCAGCTGATCGGATTCCGACACAGGGAG
>CAADGJ010000258.1 GCA_900696505.1 uncultured Nitrosospira sp. | reverse complement strand
CTTCGCCGAACACGGTCTGGGACAGGTGTCCACCCTTCTTCTCTTCCTTCTTCTTGTCGTCACCGAAGAGGGTCTGGGAGAAGTGGCCGCCCTTCTTCTCTTCCTTCTTCTTGTCATCTCCGGCGAAAGACGGAGCGGTGAACGCAACGAGAATGGCTGCCGCTACGAATGCGAATAGAGCACGCTTCATGGAAACCCCTCCTTGAAAGGTTGAGAATATAAGTGCCCACACCACAAGGGCGCCCGAGGGTAGCCAACCTGTCAGAAAAAGTCAACGAAACTCTTTGCGTATATTTCACCAGCCTCGCGACCCAACGGCTGCATCACGGTCTCCTCCTGCCGGCGATGTCTGGAGCGCTTTACTTTTCGAGACGTTAACGGATCTCGACAGCCTATGGTTCACGGCGACCCCATCAACGCTCGACCTTCACGAAGTGCCACCCTGATGGGGCACTTCTTCGTGAGATAGACGAAGTGCAAGGCGGCCAATGCAGGAAACGTCATGCTTCACCAGAAGCTCAGATCCGTCCGCGCTGTGATACACTCTTCATAAGTAATCCACACGGTCTCGGATCAATCCTATGACCACCGACGACATCGGCCCATACTCCAACTACCGCCTGACCGTCCGCCTCGCGCTCCTCAACAAACCAGGCATCTTCGCGAAAGTGGCAGCCCTGCTTGCTGAGGAAGGAGCCAACCTGGGGGCGGTGGATATCGTGTCCGCCAATGCGGAGCGCATGATCAGGGACATTACCTTCGATGTGCAGAATGAGGCGCATGGCGACCGGGTGCTCGAGCGCCTGGAAGCGCTGCCGGAAGTGAATGTCCTGTCGGCCTCAGACCGGATCTTCCTCCTGCACCTGGGCGGAAAAATCAGAGTTCAGAGTAAAGTCCCGGTCACGACCCGCAACGTCTTGTCCATGATCTATACGCCCGGCGTTGGACGCGTCTGCAAAGCCATCGCCAAGGATCCGGTGAAAGCCTATGCCTTCACCAGCAAGAGCAATAGCGTGGCCGTCGTCACCGATGGGTCCGCCGTACTGGGGCTCGGGAACCTCGGCCCGGCAGCGGCGCTTCCGGTGATGGAAGGGAAGGTGATGCTCTTTCGGGAATTGGCCGGCATCGACGCCTGGCCGATTTGCGTCAGCACACAGGATCCGGAAGAAATCATCCGCATAGTCCGCGGTATCGCTCCCGGGTTCGGCGGAATCAATCTGGAAGATATCAGCGCCCCGCGTTGTTTCGAGATCGAACGCACCCTCAAGACCTCGCTCGACATTCCCGTCATGCACGACGACCAACACGGCACCGCCGTTGTCTTGCTGGCAGCGTTGACCAATGCGCTCAAGGTTGTCGGCAAGCGGATGGAGGACGTTCGCATCGTGGTGAACGGCCTCGGCGCAGCAGGAACGGCCTGTTGCCGCATTCTGTTGGCCGCCGGAGCCTGTCACCTTGTCGGATGCGACAAGGAAGGCATCGTGTTGATGGGGGAGGCAGAGGAACTCCGTGCCTGCCGGACCGACCTTCAGGCCTGCATCCGGCGGGACCAGCCGCGCGGCACCATTCACGACGCCTTGCGGGGCGCCGATGTCTTCATCGGCCTCTCCGTGGGCAATGTACTGGAGAAAGCTGATCTCGACAGCATGAACTCAGATCGCATCGTGTTCGCCATGGCCAATCCCGATCCCGAAATCGATCCGAAGATCGGCGATGAAGTGTCGCGCATTTTTGCTACCGGCCGATCCGACTATCCCAATCAAATCAATAATGCCCTCTCGTTTCCGGGAATTTTTCGCGGTGCCCTCGACGTGCAAGCCAGCGAGATCAACGAAGCCATGAAATTGGCCGCGGCACAGGCCATTGCCGAATGTGTGCCGACCGAAGCGCTGTCGGAAGACTATATTATCCCCAGCGTCTTCGATCGCGACGTCGTGCCGCGGGTGGCCAAAGCCGTGGCGGCCGCGGCTCGCATCACCGGTGTCGCCCGACGCCGCATCAAAATCGAGGACGACCCCCGCTGACCCAGGCCGCTCACCGTTCCGATCTCCGCTTGCGCACAGTGATCAATCGTTTTTCTGCAACATTGGCGTGGTACGCAGAATCCATGTAGAGTAGGGCCGACGCTCGAGGCCGTCGCCCGTCTCTCGTGGCTTTGCCTCCGCCTCAGTGAGATCATCCGGAATCCAGTGTGACGCCAACCACCATTCAACTGATCGGAACCCTGTTGTTCGCCGTCGCGATCCTGCACACGTTTGCGACGGCATTCTTCGAACATCTGGCGCATACCAGACCGGCACATGCCGGCCTCTGGCATTTGCTCGGTGAAGTCGAGGTTGCGTTCGGATTCTGGGCTCTCGTGCTCATCGTCGCCATGTTTGTCACCGACGGTGCGGCTGCCGCCACGCACTATCTCGACTCCCGCAGTTTTACGGAACCCCTGTTCGTCTTCGCCATCATGGTGATCGCAGGAACCAGGCCGATCTTACAGACGGCCATGACCGGCGTCCGTGTGGTCAGCAGTGCCCTCCCTCTTCCACAGGGGATGCGGGTGTATCTCACCGTGCTGGCACTTGTTCCGCTATTGGGATCCTTCATCACCGAACCGGCCGCGATGACGTTGGCGGCGCTATTGCTGCGTGACGCCTTTTTTCGCCAAGGCTGTTCCACGAACCTGAAATACGCGACGCTCGGAGTGCTCTTCGTGAATGTGTCCATCGGGGGAACGCTCACTCCCTTCGCTGCGCCGCCTGTGTTAATGGTCGCCGGTGCCTGGCAGTGGGATATCGCATTCATGCTGGGCACATTCGGTTGGAAAGCAGCGTTGGCTGTATTGATCAATGCGTTGGGGGCAACCGTGGTGTTCCGCCAAGAACTCAGCCGCATCTCGACCGCCATCGATCCACGGGAGCAGAACCGGGCGCCGCTGGCGCTGGTGATCACACATCTTGCTTTGCTCGCCATGGTCGTGGTGTTCGCCCACCATCCCGCGATGTTCCTGGGCATCCTGCTGTTGTTTCTCGGGATCGCGCAGGCCTACGAGCAGTATCAGGATCGTCTGATTCTTCGCGAAGGGTTGCTCGTCTCTTTTTTCCTGGCAGGCCTGGTGGTCTTAGGCGGACAACAACAATGGTGGCTGCAGCCGATCCTGCTCGGCATGGGAGCCGATGCGGTGTTCGTAGGCGCCACGATTCTGACTGCCTTCACTGACAATGCCGCTCTGACCTATCTCGGGTCGCTCGTCGGAGGCCTTTCGGATGCATTTAAGTATGCCCTGGTGGCAGGCGCCGTCACGGGCGGTGGCTTGACCATTATCGCCAATGCGCCGAATCCGGCCGGGCTGGCTATCCTGCGGACCTATTTCGACGACGAGGCGGTACATCCGCTCCGACTGTTCCTGGCCGCGCTGCCGCCCACACTGATCGCGGCAGCCATGTTCTGGTGTCTGTAGCCTGCGACGCAGCAACGATTCACTCAATCGACTCTTATCGCCGGACAAAGTGATGTGCTAAGATGCGATCGACTTGACTCTTGCCTGCAAGGTCACGCCTAACGAGGACTCGTGGCATTTTCAACCAATCGCCTGTTCAAATATCAGCGGGGCATGCGGCGCCGGATCGGCATGCTGCGCGCCAAGAATATCGACAGCATGGAGTTTGCCGTCGATTTCATGATGCAGGAACGGGTCGATAGCTATTTCCGCATTGAACCGGCCCTGGAAGAAGTCGAACGTTCGCTGGGACAGATCGAAGACGAATTGGACCTGGTGAAGGATGTGTCCGGGGCCATTCGTTTGGAATCACGCCTGGAATTCGTCGAAGATCGCTGGGATGAACTGGACAGCGAGATACGCGAACGCCCGCGACGGCGCCGGCGAAAAATCAATCTTGCTGATTTCCTCAAAGCCGCCGGAGGGGAGGGGAATCCCGCCGGCACATCCAGCGAAGTCACGAACGCCTACGACGCCTATCAGTTGCTGGGCCTGGAATTCGGCACGCCGCTCGCAGACGTCACCACGGCGTTTCGTCAACGCGCCAAAGAATTGCATCCCGATGCCCGGAACGGCGACCGCAGTTCCGAGCCCGAACTCCGGCGCATTCTCGAAGCCTATCAGTTCCTCAAAGAATATCTGAGCTTGAGCAACACCGAACCGCCGATTTCACGCGGAGCGGAATATCGTCCCACCGAGTAACCCATGGCCACATTGGATTCGGATCAGACCTTCATCACCTCAGACCATATGCTCGACCGGTTATGCGACCAGCTGGCCAACAGCGCGGTGATCGCCATCGACACCGAGTTCATGGGTGAAGACCATTTCATTCCGCGCCTGGAATTGATCCAGGTTGCGGCGGAAGGGGTGGCTGCCGTCATCGACTTTCCTGCCGTGCAGGACAGTGCCCCGATGGTCCGCTTCTGGGAACTCGTGTGTGATGCGCGCATCGAGAAGGTGCTTCATGCAGGTCGGCAGGATCTCGAACTGTTCGCGCACCATGCCGGCCGATTGCCGAAGCCGTTTTTCGACACGCAAATTGCCGCCGCGATGGTCGGGTACGGTGCGCAGACCGCTTACGCCAATCTGGTGCAGCGGGTGCAGGGGGTGAAACTCGATAAAGCTCACACCTTCACCAACTGGAGTCAACGGCCGTTGAGCAAGGAGCAATTGGTCTACGCCCTCGATGACGTGACCTTCTTGCTGCCTATCCATCGGCATCTCCGTCAGAAACTGTCGGTGATGGGCCGTTTGGACTGGGTGGACGAAGAATTCTCCCGCCTGGAGGTCTCGCTCGGAGCCCAGGCTCGCGACCCGCAGGAGCGGTACCAGCGTATTCGCGGGTGGGACAGCCTCAAGCCGCGCGCCGCCGGCGTGTTGCGCGACCTGGCCGCCTGGCGAGAAGGGGAAGCCCGCCGCCGCAACGTACCACGAGGGCGGGTGATGCGCGATGAAGTGTTGGTGCAGTTGGCCCGTCAAACCCCGCGCACGCTCGATCAACTTCGCGGTATGCGCGGCATGTATTCCTCGGAAGTCGAACGCAACGGGCAGGCCCTGCTTGCCACGATGCAGCAGGCCTTAGCCAGACCGGAATCCGAGTGGCCGGAAGTGCCACGCGACCGGAAACCGGATCCTGAATCCACCGGTGTGCTGGAACTGCTGCAGGCCGTGCTGAAATCCCGCGCTGCCATGGAGAACATCGCCCCGACTCTCATCGCCACGACGGGCGATTTGCAGGCCTTGGTGGAACGGACGTCGCCGGTGGAAGAAGTTGACATTCCGGTCCTGCGAGGATGGCGGCGCCAACTGGTGGGGGAAACGCTGCTCAGCGTCTTATCCGGCAATCTCAAAGTCTGGATCGACCCGCAAATCGGCAAACTCCGCTTCGGACATTTGGACCATCCGTAGTCGAGCTCACCTCGACCGAACCTTCTTTGCCCCTCACCGGAATGCCTTGCCAGCCGTTCGCTGTCGCGGCTGATGACGACGATCCTTCCACATCCCCAACAACAGCGTCAGCAATGCGAACCCGATTTCGTCGGCCAACGGAATCACATCCGGGACAATCACATCCACCAGGGTGAGAACGGCGAACAACACAAAGAGGGATGGGAAGCGAAGATTGAGCCGCTGCAGAACCCGTCCCAGCAGTGACACCCGATCTACGGAATCGAAAGCAAACATCTCTGGCCCTCCGCCAATCCGCTACCCACGCCCCGCCTTGCATCGTCTCTCTCGGGAAGCTTAGAGCAATTCGGTGACGGTGTCAGCCGGGCGCGCCAGCATGACCTTGTCTCCTTTGACCACGATGGGCCGCTGAATCAAATCCGGATGTGCGATCATCTGATCCAGTAAGTGATCGTCGCTCAACGTCGAATCCGCAAGCTTCAACGACTTGTAGAGATCTTCTTTTGTGCGCAAGACATCGCGCGGGGACAGGCCGGCTTTCTTCAGCAGCTCTTTGAGCCGGCTCTTCGTAAACGGTTGTTCGTAGTAGTTGACCGCCGTAAATGGCTGCCCGCTCTCCCGCACCAGACGCACCGCCTCTCGACAGGTTGAACAGGTGGGTTTCTGATAGATCGTGATCTCCGCCATGCCGTTAACCTTTCTCCTTCATGAGGGTTCCCTTGACGCAAATTTTTCACCTGTGTTACATGGACACACAAGATTCATATCAACGCGATTGTGATTACCGATGCCCATCTTTGGAACCGATACGAGCGACCAGACCGGCAAATTCTCCTGTGCCACCGCGACACAGCGCACCTTGAAAGATTTGCGCACCAAACGCAAGGGCCAACCGGTGTTTGTCGTGGGACATCGGCTGGAGCGTAAGGGGAAAGAAGCCACGTTTGAGGTCTTCAATGACCGCTTGGCCATCATCCGGTTCGAAGATGACGTCCGGCTGGGCTACGATCCGTTCGAACTGCTGCTTCCCACGGAGATCGATGACAAGGGCGTGGCCTATTTCGAGATCCGCACCTGCCGGCTCTGCGAGCAGTTTTTCCCCCTCACGGCGGATGAATGTGACGAGGAAGAAGAACCGACAACCTGCCCGGAGTGCGCCTGACAAGCAGGATACGACTCAGGACGCACAACTACATATTCCCGACTTACGATAGACTTGTCACTCTGCCAGCGGCGCAATCTCGACCGCTTTCTTGATCAGGCAATCTCCCGCGAACCCTTGCAGTCCCATCGGCAACATGCTGGCATCCAGCACCCGGGCTGACATCACCTTCAACCCATCGCCGATTTTCATGCCTTCGATCTTGAGTGCGTGACAGACTTCCAGTGTGCGCCATACGGGATTGGCGACGACCGTCTCGCTCGGAATGAGTTTGATGTCGGAAGAAGCGCCGTCCTGAAGGACCTTCGCAGAAATACGCGTCTTATCTTTCGGCACATCACTGACGACCGCGAAAAAGACCTGCTCATCATCAGCCCAGGCAGGGACATTCAGACCAATGACCATTAGCACTCCCAGCGCGAGCGACCGGAACCGGCCCATGCCTTACCTCGTTGTTGCGGGTGGAGACTGTGTGGACGATTCATTCCTCTCGCCTGCAGGAAGGCGTGGAGAATTGTCGGACTGAGATCCGGCGCCGGGACCGCCATGACTCAGCGTGCTGCGTCCTGCCCGTGGGGATCCCGGGGCGACGGCGGAACGTTCTTCAGTCGGCGGGTCTCCGATCCGCAACATCCACAGAGCGACGCCTGCAACCAACAGTCCGACCAGCAGAAGAATGCGTACGAATGGAGTCACCGTGTTCTCCGCGGTCGAAGTCCTCTTCGTTTCGAGGTAGTATGCCAAGCGAATCCATTCAATTCAAGGTGAAGGCTGAGTCAATGCCGTCGATCGTGATAAGCTGAGGCCAGACGACCGTCACTCAGGAAGCCCGGACACGAGGGCCGCTCATGGAACCGATCGCATCACGCGTGATGCCCCATTCGGATTGTTGAAGATAGGAGACAGAATCTATGCCGCACGATTTCATGCCGGGTCTGGCCGGTGTTCCTGCCGCAAAATCAGCGATCAGCGATGTGGATGGAATACGAGGCGTCCTTGAATATCGCGGAATCCGGGTCGAGGAGCTGTGTCAGCACTCGTCCTTTCTCGAAACGAGTTACCTCCTGTTGTTCGGACGGTTACCGACTGCGACGGAACTCACGCAGTGGGTGGATGATGTCACACACCACCGGCGGATCAAGTTTCGTATTGTAGACCTGCTGAAGGTCATGCCTGAACATGGGCATCCCATGGACGCGTTGCAGGCCGCGGTCGCGGCGCTGGGCATGTTTTACCCGGGCCGCAACGTCAAGGACGTTGAAAACAACTACTGGTCGGCGGTGCGACTCATCGCGAAGCTGCCTACTATCGTAGCCGCCTGGGCGCGGTTGCGACGGGGAGACGAATATATTCCGCCGCGCGACGATCTGCCCTTTGCCGACAACTTTCTCTACATGCTGACGGAAACCGTTCCGCACCCGTTGTGGAGCGAGGTTTTCGATGACTGCCTGATCCTTCATGCCGAACACACCATGAATGCCTCCACCTTCGCCGGCATGGTCACCGCGTCGACACTCGCGGACCCCTATACCGTCGTGGCCTCGTCGATCGGCGCACTCAAGGGCCCGTTACACGGGGGCGCCAATGAAGAAGTGGTGACGATGTTGAAGGAGATTGGCACGCCGGCGCAGGCTCGCGCGGCGGTGGAAGCCCGGCTCGGCGGGAAAAACAAACTCATGGGATTCGGCCATCGCGTGTACAAGGTGAAAGATCCGCGCGCCACCGTGCTACAGGATCTTTGCATGCGGCTGTTCAATGTCTGCGGGACTTCGCCGCTCTACGAAGTCGCAGTAGCCGTGGAACAGCTGGCCAGCGAACGATTACAAGGAAAGGGCATTTACCCGAACGTCGATTTCTATTCGGGCATCATTTACGACAAGATGGGAATCGAGGTCGATCTGTTTACGCCGCTCTTCGCCATGGCGCGGGTGAGCGGTTGGCTGGCGCATTGGCTGGAACAACTGCGGGAAAACAAACTCTACCGGCCCGATCAGATCTATTCCGGGGAACATGACCGGCATTACGTGCCGATCGATCGGCGATAAACCGACGGCGAACTATTCGGTACGACCGATGAACCACCATACGACCATGGACGCAACCATCAAGATACCGCCGAGCAATGCGTAGGAAATGAATTCCAACATGGTGATCGTCTCCAATATGAAGGGGGCTAATAAATAATGCCGAGGGCTGCAATGTCAAGAGCCCGCTCATGACAATTACTCTTCAGGGCACACCCTTGACTTCACCGGCGTGGAGATTACCTTCCTTGTAGTAAGTAGGATGGCTCAAGTGAACACCAGCAAGGCATTCACACAAGGAGGTTCCACCATGGCGATCGTACGTTGGGATCCGTTCCGGGAATTGGAAGAAATGTCTGACCGGTTGAACCGGATGATTACACGGCCGGGCGCAGCTCAAACCGCTACTCAGGGCAAGGAAGTGATGACCGTCGCTGATTGGGCGCCGACGGTCGACATCAGCGAGACCGAAGCCGAATATGCCATTAAGGCCGAGCTTCCAGAGGTCAAAAAGGAAGATGTGAAGGTCACGGTCGAAGACGGTGTCCTCACGTTGCAGGGCGAGCGGAAGCAGGAAAAGGAAGACAAGGGGAAAAAGTACCATCGGATCGAACGGTCATATGGACGCTTTGTCCGAAGCTTCACGCTTCCCGACACCGTGGATGAGAGTAAGGTGAAGGCGGAATATACCGATGGTGTGCTCCACCTGCATCTGCCAAAATCAGAAAAGGCGAAACCGAAACAAATCGACGTCAAAATCGCCTAAGACAACGAACCCCGGTGAGAGAGCAAGGCCCGCCTTCCGGCGGGCCTTTTCTTTTTCAGTTCGTCCCTGAACTTCTTCACCCCATACAACAACTCCCTGAGCGCCCCCTCGTTCCTCTCTCCAAGGCCATGCTTGTGCTTCAGAAGGGCGAGCGTTTATTATGCGCGGTTCAAGCAGCTCAACCGCCAGTCATTCGAGGAGATTCAATGATGAAGAACGCTTCGCGCACGCCTAAGAGCACTGCATCAGCGACAACCGCCACGCGCATGGAACGAGACACCATGGGAGAACTTCCGGTTCCCTCCAATGCGTATTATGGCGTGCAAACGGCCCGCGCGATTGAAAACTTTCCGATCAGTTCGCTACGCATTCCCCGCGCCATGATTCGGGCGATGGGACTCATTAAGCGCGCCGCCGCCTCCGTCAATCACTCGCTGAAGTTGCTCGATAAAAAACCGGCGGACGCCATCATTCGGGCCGCGACCGAAGTCGTTGACGGGGGGCTGGACGCCGAATTTCCGGTTGATATTTTTCAGACCGGCTCGGGCACGTCGACGAACATGAATACGAACGAAGTCATTTCGAACCGGGCGACCGAACTGCTCGGCGGCGCCAGAGGCAGCAAACTGGTGCACCCGAACGACCACGTGAACCTGGGACAATCGAGCAATGACGTCATTCCAACCGCCATTCATATTGCCGCTTCGGAAACCATCCAGCGGCAGCTTCTCCCTGCCCTGACCCAACTCCACAAGGCACTCAGCGGCAAAGCCCGCGAGTTCGACAAGATCGTCAAGATCGGCCGCACGCATTTGCAGGATGCAACACCGGTTCGCCTAGGACAAGAGTTCGGCGGATACGCCAGACAAATCGAACTGGGGATTGCCAGAATGAAGCGGGCCCAGGCGGCCTTGAGCGAAGTCGCCCTCGGAGGCACCGCCGTCGGCACCGGACTCAACTGTCACCCGAAATTTGCCGGCAAGGTGATGGCGCTCATTTCGAAAGAAACCGGCTGTAGCTTCAAGGAGGCGGTGAACCACTTCGAAGGTCAGTCCGCTCAGGATTCGCTGGTCGAGGCGAGCGGAGAGTTACGCACCCTCGCCGTCAGCCTGATGAAGATTGCCAACGACATCCGCTGGCTCGGGTCCGGTCCGCGCTGCGGCCTCGGCGAAATCAATCTTCCGGAAACCCAGCCCGGCTCGTCCATCATGCCCGGCAAAGTGAATCCCGTGATTGCGGAATCCGTCACCATGGTCTGCGCCCAGGTCATCGGCAATGACGTCACCATCACCGTCGGAGGGCAGGCCGCGAACTTTGAACTGATCGTGATGTTGCCGGTCATGGCCTACAACCTCTTGCAGTCCATCGAACTGCTCTCGACAGCCTCGACCAACTTTGCCGTGAAGTGCATCGCGGGCATCAAGGCGAACGAAGAGCGCTGCAAGAGCCTCATTGAGGAGAGCCTTGCGATGTGCACAGCGCTCGCGCCGGTCATCGGTTACGAAGCCGCCGCCAAACTGGCCAAGGACGCCTACAAGTCCGGCAAGACCGTCCGTGAGGTGGCGCGCGAACAAAACGTGTTGCCTGAAAAGCGACTCAACCAACTTCTCGATCCCTGGCGTATGACCCAGGCCGGTGGCCCGGTCGGCAGCGCCGGAGGGTAGGCGGCGAGGGGGTTACACCAGCCTCCCCCAAAGCCGTCGACATCGGGGCAGCTGAACCGCCTACGTGATTTTGACAGCCCGACAACCCCTGTGCTACCGTGCCAAAAAATTTTGGGTTCTTTGGCCGTCTGACGGTCGAGGTAATCACGACCTATTTATAGATATACATTGAAGGGTAGATAATGAGTGCAACCGGTTCCGAGACAAGCGGGCATGTAGTTGTTGTTGTGGGCGCAGGTCCTGCCGGAATGGCCCTGGCCAAGAAAATGGCCGATGCCGGCCATGAAGTCATCATCCTCAATCGTGACATCAAGTTTGGCGGGTTGGCGGAGTACGGGATTTTCCCCAGCAAGCTCAAACTGCGCGGCGGTCTGAAGAAACAATATTGGGACATGCTGGAACAGCCGAATGTGCACTACTTCGGCAATGTGTCAGTCGGGCAGGGCAAAGACCTCACGGTGGAGGAACTGCGGGGATTGGGTGCCAGTGCCGTGGCCTTCTCCATCGGCGCCCAGGGCACAAAAGCCATCGGCGTGGAAGGTGACTCCGCCAAGGGCGTGTTCCATGCCAAGGATGTGGTCTACCACTTCAATCGCCTGCCTGGTTTCGGCGACCGTCCGTTCGATATGGGCAAACATGTGGCCATCATCGGAGTAGGCGACGTCATGGTCGACATCGCACACTGGCTCATTCGCTACAAGAAGGTAGAACGGGTGACGGCTATTGCTCGTCGCGGGCCCGTGGAGCGCAAATATAATCCCAAGGAAATTCGAGCCGTCTGCTCGAATATGGATCACGAAGGCATCGCTCAAGAATTCGCACGGATCAAGGACCGCCTGGCCGCAGTCGGACAGAATGCCGACGAAGTCCTGGCAAATTTGACCGCGGAATTTACGAAGTGCGAACCGACGGGAAGCTCCTCCAAAATGGGATTCCGGTTTCTTGCGTCACCGAAACGGGTGCTCGTCGATGCCAACACCCGCGTGCGCGCCCTCGAGATGGAAGAAAACAAATTGGAACCGAAGGGCGAAGACACCGCCGCGGTCGGACTCAAGCAGCTGTATGAGTTCCCGGTAGACAGTGTCGTCTTTGCCGTAGGTGATCGGGTCGATGAGACGGTTGGCTTGCCCTACAAGAACGGCGTGTATGTCACAAACCCGACCAAGACCGCCAATGATCCGGACGATTCGTTATTCCAAGCCTATGATGAAAAATCAGGGCAGGTGGTCGACGGGGTGTTTCTCGCCGGGTGGGCGCGCAAAGCCAGCGAAGGCCTCGTCGGAATTGCCAAGCGGGACGGGGATTGGTGTGCGGAAGTCATCTCGCGCTACCTCACGACCAAGTCGGTCCAATCAGTCAGTGCAGTCGACCAGGTCCTGTCGAAATTGCAGGCGATCCTGAAGGAACGAAAGAGTAAGCCGGTGGACCTCGAAGGCCTCAAGGTGCTGGATACCGTGGAGAAGGCTCACGCGGCATCACCTGAAGCCATCGGAGAATTCAAGTTTGCTTCGAACGCCGATATGCTGGCGCACATCGAACGCGGGCGCGCATAACGCGCCCGCTGCCAGTCAGCCGTCACCCCATTTCAGTTTCTCGCGTAACACTTCGTAGTAACTGCTCTCTGGAAATCGGATCAGCCTGGTCAGGTGCTCGGAGGCATGAATTTCCACGGTGTCGCCCTGACTCAGGGCCACACCGACCTGGCCATCCAGCGTCGCCATTGCTCCATCATCCTTGCTGGTCAACACCACTTCAATTTGAGCGCTTGCCGGGACGATCAAGGGGCGATGCGTCAGCGTATGGGGACAGATCGGAGTGAGAATCAATGAGGGGACGGCCGGGTTGATAATCGGTCCCCCTGCTGAGAGTGAATAGGCCGTCGATCCAGTCGGCGTGCTGATGATCAACCCGTCACCGCGCAAATTCGTGACAAACTGACCCTGAATCGCAATCTTGAGTTCGATCATCCGGGCAAGCGTGCCCTTGCTGATGACCACATCATTCAAGACGACCCCTCGCGCCACCGTTTCGCCGTGCCGATGGACATGGGTCCTCAGCATCAACCTTTCATCGAGCACGAAATCATTGGCGAACACGCGCTCGAGAGACGGATACAAATTCTCCAGCACGACTTCGGTCAAAAATCCGAGGCCACCCATATTGACTCCGAGAATGGGTATCCCGCGTTCGCCGGCCAGGCGCGCAGCATTCAGCATCGTGCCGTCGCCACCCAGAACCAGCAACACATCGGCCTTACTGGCTAATTGAGTTTTCTGAAACCCGCCTTGTTCTCCAAGCAATGTTGTCGACGTCGTATCCAGGAGCACGTCGATGTTTCGCGAGCGCAACCAACTCACCACGGCCTGCACCGTGGCCTTCACTTCAGGAAATTTGGGTTTCGTCAGAATGCCGATGCTTTTGCTTTTCATACGTAAGACCGCGTCGCGCTTAGGTGAGGAGCCGGTTGAAAGGTGCGGGATTGTATCGGGATGATTCTTTTACTGTCAAACCGGCGCGCGGCTTGGCCTCGCATCTGCGCATCGTAAATACACGCGCTTCACCAGTCGCAGCGCGTCGTTTGCGATTCGCTCAATACCTTGACACCCCAAATTGCGGTAGTTAGAATCACATCATCAAGTATTTTCGAGCCTTTGACCTGCATCGATTCACTCAGCTAAGGCTTCTCTTACAGACCCCATCACCATAAGGAGGCGGGATGTTCGAACGGTTCACGGACAAGGGTCGCAAGATCATCATCCTGGCACGTGAAGAAGCCGAGCGCCATCAGAACGATTACCT
>CAADGJ010000257.1 GCA_900696505.1 uncultured Nitrosospira sp. | reverse complement strand
TGCCGCGCTTTGTTATGGTCATCGATTGCACGATCGAACAGACGGTTCACACTCTACTGAGGATGGCTATGGCGACGAACGATAAGCAAGTTATTTTTTCACTGGTCGGAGTGGGCAAGGTCTATCCGCCAAAGAAACAAGTCCTGCGCGATATCTACCTGGGTTTCTATTACGGCGCCAAGATCGGCGTCCTCGGATTGAACGGTTCCGGCAAAAGCTCGCTGTTGAAAATCATCGCCGGGGTGGATCCGAATTATGTGGGCGAGATCACACGCTCGAAGGGCTATAGCGTCGGTTTGCTCGAACAGGAGCCGCAGCTCGACCCGAACAAAACCGTCAAGGAAGTCGTGGAGGAAGGCAAGAAAGAACTCGTCGCCTTGTTGCACGAATATGAAGCGGTCAGCAACAGCATGGGGGACGCGAGCCCGGATGAGATGGAAAAGCTCATCGACAAGCAGGCGCAACTGCAAGAGAAGATCGAGGCGGCGAATGGATGGGAACTCGAAAGCGAGCTGGAAATCGCCATGGACGCCCTGCGTTGTCCGCCTGCCGATCAAAAAGTGAGCGTCCTCTCCGGAGGCGAAAAGCGGCGGGTGGCCCTGTGCCGCCTCATGATCCAGGAGCCGGATATTCTGTTACTCGATGAGCCGACCAACCATCTCGATGCCGAATCGGTGCAATGGTTGGAGCAGCATCTGCAGCAATACAAAGGCACCGTCATCGCAGTGACGCACGATCGGTACTTTCTCGACAACGTGGCGGGCTGGATTCTGGAATTGGACCGCGGGCACGGCATTCCGTTTCAGGGCAACTACACGTCTTGGCTGGAGCAGAAACAGGAGCGGCTGGAGAAGGAAGAGAAGGCTGAATCGAAACGCAAGAAGACGCTGGAGCACGAGTTGGAATGGATCCGGATGTCACCGAAAGCCCGTCAATCAAAGGGTAAGGCGCGCCTCAATCGTTATGAAGAACTGGTCAATCAAAAGCAGGATCAGCTGGCGGCCGAACTGGAGATTTATATTCCGCCGGGACCGCGCCTGGGCGACGTCGTGGTGGAGGCCAAGGGGATCAGCAAGGCGTTCGGCGACAATGTGTTGTATGAGAACGTGGAATTCAGCCTGCCGAAAGGTGGCATTGTCGGCGTGATCGGCCCGAACGGCGCCGGCAAGACGACCATGTTCCGCATGATCATCGGCAAGGAAAAACCGGACAGCGGCACCATTCGCATCGGCGAGACGGTGAAGCTGGGTTACGTGGACCAGGACCGATCGCTGGATTCCAACAAAACCGTCTACGAAATTATTTCGGACGGGCAGGACACGGTGATGCTAGGGAAGGCCGAGGTCAATGCCCGCGGCTACTGCGCCCGCTTCAACTTCGCCGGGACCGACCAGCAGAAAAAAGTGAAGGACCTCTCGGGTGGAGAGCGCAATCGTGTGCACCTGGCTCGCATGCTGAAAGAGGGCGCGAACCTGATCATCCTCGACGAGCCGACCAACGACCTCGACGTGAACACGCTTCGCGCTCTGGAAGAGGGATTGGAAGGGTTTGCCGGTTGCGCCGTCATCAGCAGCCACGACCGCTGGTTCCTGGACCGCATCGCCACGCATATCATGGCCTTCGAAGGCGACAGCAAAGTGGTCTGGTACGAGGGCAATTATAGCGAGTACGAAGCCGATCGGAAGCGCCGGCTCGGCAAAGAAGCCGACCAGCCGCACCGGATTCGCTACCGCAAGCTGACCAGGAACTAGCCCGCATGATTCATGAGCACTTCTGCTGCAATCGCCAACTCACTGCTACGACGAGCCTTCGGCCAGCGGGCTCGCCCCTCGGACCCTCAACGTACTGCACGAGTACGCTTCGGGTCCTCCCGGGCTCCGCGCGCCGGTCTCGCCACGTGACTCGGCGATTTCGCGACGAACCGTCATGAATCATGCGGGCTAGCCGGCTGTTGAAAAAGGGCTGCCGGCGGCGTTCTCGCGGCGCGAAGAGGCTCCACGTACCGCAAATGGTACGCATCGCCTCTCCGCTGGCTGCGGCCTTGCCGGACAGCCTTTTTGAACAGCCTGCCACGGCCACTGCGCAAGTCTCTGAGTCATTGAGAGTCACATAGTTGCTGTAGGCCTGTATGGTGTCAGCATCCTGTTAGCGTCCGCCTCAACGCCAGGACTCCTTACTAGAAGCACATCCATTTTCCGCATTCGGCCGTAGATTCATCCATGAGCATGATACGGGGACGTACTCTAAGCCGTTGGTTGGCGGTGCTTGCCCTGGCTTCCGCCTCCTGCACGGCCATTGATCCTCCGGCGGCATCGCCTCCCGAATTTCGCCCGCTTCACACAAGAGCCACATTGCAATTGGGGCAGAAGGAATTGGCGGATGGACGGTTTGTCGGACTGGCGTTTTCCGGCGGAGGCAGTCGCGCGGCCGTCTTCGGGGCTGCCGTCATGAAGGAGCTGGAGCGGGCCGGCCTGTTATCGCAGGTCGATGTTCTCTCGGCCGTCTCCGGCGGCGCGCTGCCCGCTGCATCCTATGCATTGGAAGGGTTCGGAGACTTTCGGTTCCAAGACGGGTTTGTGGAGCAGATCGGGCGGGATATTCAGGGCGCAGTGGCGCGACCCTGGTATGCGGCTCCCCACAATCTGGTCCGGTACGCCTTCAAGGACACGATTCCCGCCGAACCGGTGATCCGTGCTCTGGACGACCAACTGTTTCGCGGTGCCACGTTCGCGGACCTCAATCCCTCCCGACCCATCCTGCTCTTGAACTCCACGGATGCCCTGACCGGCGATCCCCTGGTGATTGCGGAGGAACGATTTGCACCGTTGGGTATCCCCTTGGCGCCGTTCAGTATTGCCAGGGCCGTGTATATGTCTGCGGCCTACCCTGGCGTGCTGGAGCCCCTGAAGCTTACCCATGGAGGCACCGCAACGAACGGCGCGTCCGCCGATCCCATCATTGCCTACGATGGGGGCGCGGCTGACAATTTGGGGATTCGGACTCTCATGCAGGTCGTCGAAGGAGCGTTAGTCAATCGTTCCATGACGGATCTCTTTCCGCAAGGTTGTCTCGTCATCTCCATCGATGCGACGGGCCGCCAGAGGAATGAGACGCACACGCCGCTCTCCGCCGCGGCGGCCCTCTTGCGAGGGCATCGTCGCAATGTGTTGGAGCTGGCCGGCATTCCTGCATCCCAGCAGGATGTGGCCCAGTTCGGCACCTTTCGAGTGGGCGAGAGCGGTGGCGGAGGATCCTGCCGCTTCTGGCATGTCGCACTGCGCCAGTTGCCAGACACGGATCCTTTGGGCGACCACGTCACGCATATCAAAACGAATCTCGGGTTAGCGACTGAGGATCAGGCTGCGTTGATTACCGCGGCAGCTCGCCTCGTCGCGAAGGGCCGCGAGGAGCTGAATGGAATAGCCGGGTGGGCCGGTTTCCTGGAAACCAAGCCGGCGCTGTTCTCGCATCCATGACTAAGCCGACGGACAAGCATCGCATTTTCATCACGGGCGCCACCGGATACGTCGGGGCGCGGCTCATTCCGTTGCTGCTCGAGCGAGGGCATGACGTGACGGCGTTGGTTCGCGAGTCCTCTGCCAGAAAGCCTGTCGCCGGCTGCCGGATTGTGGTCGGCGATCCACTGAATGCGGAGTCCTTCGCGGAATCTGTGCGGGGACACGATACACTCGTGCAGATGGTGGGCGTACCCAAACCGTCACCCTGGAAGGGGCCGCAGTTTCGCGCGATTGATGGGCCTTCGGCCATGGCCACGATTCACGCCGCCGCTTCGACGGGCGTGCAGCACTATGTCTACGTCAGCGTGGCCCATCCGGCGCCCATCATGCGTGACTACATCGCCGTACGTCGTGACTGTGAAGAGGCTCTCAGGCGAGCCGGATTGGTCGCCACGATTCTGAGGCCCTGGTACATTCTCGGTCCCGGACATTGGTGGCCATTGGCGCTGTTGCCGGTCTATCGTATGCTGGAACGAGTGCCCGCGACGAGGGAGGCCGCCATGCGGTTGGGTTTGGTGACGATTCGAGAGATGCTCGCGGCCCTGCTGTGGTCTGTCGAGCAGCCTCCGGTGAAGACCAGGGTCATCGACGTGCCGGAGATCCGGCGC
>CAADGJ010000256.1 GCA_900696505.1 uncultured Nitrosospira sp. | reverse complement strand
GGCATGCGGGCTCTCCGGGTGCGTTCGTTGATTTACCACATGACAATTGAGCGCCAGCGATGTCCTGCGTCCGCCGTCGGAATGGAAATTCTGGCAATCCCGCCGGTGACCGTCACCCGAGCGTGCCCAATATAGGCGTCAGTGGGAATGGGAAGGTATCGTTCGACCGTTCCGCCGGTGAGGATAATGCCTTGCTGCGCGAATTCCACGGCGACCTGCATGGATGTATTCTCCAGCACCGGTCGAAAGTCTGCATAGACATTAAAGTTACCATCGCTTTCGGACACTTCGATGACGGGTTGATGGAGAGAAAGGATTGCGGTCGCCCCGCAGTATGAAGCGGACTGACCGAGTGAAGTCCCTAAGACGGCACGGCCTACGTTTGGTTCCTGGATTGGACGATTCAATTCATTTATCATGGCGGCTCCTTTATGAATGGAACTGATGATTGCCCTGTGCTTGGTACCTTAGCGGGTTTTCCCAGACGAGTTACTAGGAACTCCCCTTGATTCAGAGTCGATGTCCGCTAGCACTTTGCCTAGTTGTGACACAGCTGTCGGCGGCTCTAGAGTGGCCTGAAAAAGTGGTGTCGCGCTTCCCCTACTCTGGAACTCAGGAATATGTATATGCCGAGTCCTAACGAAACATCCCCTTCGATCCCTCAACCCGGTTTTCCCTTGGATTTCATGCTAGCCCATCTGGCAGCCATCGTGGAATGTTCCGACGATGCCATTATTTCCAAGGATCTCAACGGGATGATCACGAGCTGGAACCGGGGCGCGCAACACCTGTTTGGCTACACGGCCTGTGAAATGATCGGGCAGCCGGTGCTACGCCTGATCCCCGAGGATCGCCAGGCCGAGGAGCCACGTATTTTGGAGCGGCTCCGCCGGGGAGAACGTATCGATCACTATGAAACCGTACGGAAACGCAAGGACGGGACCTTAATTGAAATCTCTCTCTCCGTCTCGCCCATCAAGGACCGCGAGGGACGGATCATCGGGGCATCCAAAATCGCGCGGGCGATATCGGAACTAAAGCAGGGCGAACGGAATTTAGCGCATCTGGTCGAGGCGCTTCCTGCCGCGGTCTATACCACGGATGCTGACGGCCGCATTACGCGGTACAACCAAGCCGCCGTCGATCTCTGGGGGCAGCGGCCTTCCCTCGAGACCGCTCGCTGGTCCGGATCCTGGCGCCAATACTGGGCGGATGGACGCCCCATGCCACCGGAAGAATGTCCCTTGGCGCAATCCCTTGCTTTCAATCGCCCCGTAAGCGGATTGGAGACCATCGTCGAACGGCCGGACGGCACTCGCCTGCCGGTGGCCTCTCACCCCACGCCGCTGCGGGATGCATCCGGCGCTCCTATCGGTGGAGTGGATATCCTCGTAGATTTGACCGAGCAAAAGCGGGCGGAACGGGACATGCAGAATTCCGCCGCTGAACTCGAACGCCGCATCGTTGAACGAACAGGCGAGCTCCTTCTCTCGCAGGAACGCCTGCGCGCATTGGCCTCTGACCTCACGCTGACCGAACAACGGGAACGCCGGCATCTGGCTACCGAACTGCACGACTACCTGGCACAACTTGTCGTCGCCAGCCGGATCAGGCTCGCACAAGTCATTCCGACCATTCACGATGCCACGGCATCGGCCGCCCTCACGAAGATCGATGGGATGCTCGACCAGGCGTTGACCTATACGCGTTCACTGGTCGCCGAGCTCAGCCCTCATATTCTGTATCAATTCGGCTTGTCGCAATCCCTGGTGTGGCTGGGAGAACAGATGAAACAGCATGGCCTCGAGGTGGCCGTGAAAACTATGGCTCCGTCATTCACCCTGCCGGACGATCAAGCCGTGTTGTTGTTTCAGTCGGTTCGCGAACTGCTCTTTAATGTCATCAAACATGCCAAAGTCGACCGCGCCGCGATTACCATAAACGTGGATGAGGACCGTCGAGAGTTGTGGATCTGCGTGGAGGATGAAGGCGCCGGCTTCGATGTGACGGACCTGAGCGTCGCAAAAAATGCACGCTGTAAATTCGGCCTGCTGAGCATCAGAGAACGGATGGAGCTGCTCGGGGGCGAGTGCGAGGTGTCGTCCGTTCCGGGAAACGGCACGGTGGCCATCCTTCGGCTTCCACTGGCATCAGGCGCCCTCAAGCAGCCGTTTCCGCGGGCCGCCGACACGGCACAGACCATCACGCCTTCTATAGACGCCTCTTCGCGCAACATTAACATTCTGCTCGTCGACGACCATGCGATGGTGCGGCAGGGGCTTCGAAGTATCTTGGACGCACATGACAATTTGACGGTGGTCGGTGAAGGAGCCGACGGTCAGGACGCCGTTGTTATGGCGCGCTCGCTTCGTCCCGATGTCGTCATCATGGATGTGAATTTACCGATCATCGACGGGATCGAGGCCACTCGCATCCTGACTCAGGAGCATCCCTCGATCATGGTCATCGGCATTTCGGTCCGCAATGATCCACAAGTGCATGACGCCATGACGGAGGCCGGGGCGGTCGCGTTTCTACCGAAGGAATCCGCTGCTGACCAGCTCTACGAAGTCATTCTGCGCGCATTTCCCGTCCAGGCCTGAGTCCGACGTGAGGCCGCCGAACTAGGGGATCCCCCAGTAGCGCCCCGCAGCCGACAGTCCTATGCTGTAAGCGGCTTGATTGAATGGGGATTGTTCGCCCACGAAACACCCATGCCACTCACCGCTGTTCCACCTTGAGTCACGCCCGGAGAGGGGTCCGTTGTCGCTTGTAGAAGGCGGTAAGACCCGGAGGCTTGTCATTTACACATGACTTCGGTGCTGCTGACGCTGCAACGTCTGGTTCCCTCCGCCGCCGGACTCGCCATTGGATTTCCGGTCTTCGCCTTTCTTTGTTGGGCATACAACCCGACATTCCTCTACAACCTGTCGCCCTCGGCAGGAACGGTTAAACCATCCACGATGGCCGCCATATGTTTCTGCGGCCTCTCCTTGTGGCTCCAGGCCGATGAGGCCGCGATGACGCGAGCGAGGCGGCGCATGGCGCAAGGCTTTGCCGGCCTCGCCGGCCTTCTGGCCGCCGTCACAATGTTGGAATATCTATTGTCCCTCGACCTGGGCGTCGATCTGTGGCTCGCCTCTGTTCCGGATTTGGCGATGGACTCCCATCCCGGCCGAATGGCTCCGGCGACAACCTTCGCCATTCTCATGTTGGCCTTGGCCCTCCTCCAGCTTGATTCGACACGCAGCGGCCAGGACCAGGCCAGTCATTATCTGGCACTTGCGGGAGGCACCATTGGGGCCATCGCACTGGTCGGGTATCTGTACGGTGTCCAGACGCTCTACAAGGTCGGCACATCCAATACCATTTCCATCTTTAGCGCCGCGCTGCTCCTCGCCCTCGGCCTGGGTATTCTGAGCGCCCGCCCCACGCGCGGGTTTATGGCCACCTTAACCAGCGACGAGCTTGGGGCGGTGATGCTGCGACGCGTCCTGCCCTTCGCCATTGCCCTGCCGATTCTGGCTGGATGGATCCGTATCGCGGCTCAACGGTCGGGCCGCTACGATTTTAACTTCGGGGTCGCGCTGGCCGTGTCGGCCGTCATGTTGATCATCCTGGCCTTTCTCTGGTTATTGGCCGGGAATCTCAATCGCAGCGACGGGCAAAAAAAACATATCCTGCAAATACTGCAGCAACGCGAGGCCCGACACCGTCTCGCGCTGAAGGCCGGTCGTATGGGAACGTTCCACCAGGATCTTGATCGTCACACCCTGGTCTTTTCTCCCGAACTGGAACACATCTTCGGTTTGCCTGCGATGAGCTTCGGCAGTACGTTCGCCGCCTTCCAGGATCTGGTTCATCCCGAGGATCGGGCACATGTGCTCAAGACCATTAACTACGCGATTCAACACCGGAGCGCCTACGACCTCGAATGCCGCATCCTCCGGCAGGATCCTCCCGAGGAAGCCTGGATCGCGGTCACCGGACAGGTGTTGCCTGACTCCACCGGCCATCCGAGGCAAATCACCGGCGTGATGTTTGATATCACGGAACGTAAACACTCCGTGACCGCTCTCCAACAGAGTGAACAGCAGCTGCGGGTCATCACTGATGCGCTACCCGGCCTTATTGCTTCTGTCGATTGTGACGAGCGATACCGGTTCGTCAATGCGGGCTATGAGCAACAGTTCGGACTGTCGCGTGACCAGATTGTGGGGCTTTCGGTGAAGGATCTCCTCAAGCAGGACTATTCCACCGTTCAGCCCTTCATCCGGCGCGTGCTGAGTGGAGAACGTATATCCTTTGAAACTACCGTCCTGGATGATCGGGGTGAGCAGACGCTATTATCGACGTACGTGCCGGACCGAAACTCCGAAGGCATGGTGGCGGGATTCTATGCGCTGATCACAAATATCACGGAGCGCAAACGCACCGAATCCGCGCTGAGAGAAAGCGAAGAACGCTTCAGGCATCTCTTTGAGCAGGCGTCGGACGGGATTGTGACCGCGGACATGAACGGCCAGTATCTCGATGTGAACAATCGCGCCTGCCAGATGTTAGGCTACACCCGCGAAGAACTCTTCGACCTGCGAGTCCTCGACCTGCTGGACCCGCATGACTACCCGCGATTGAGAGCGATCAAAGCCGAGCTGATCCAGGGACATCGTCATACCGGAGAATGGAAATTACGCCGCAAGGACGGGGGAACCATCTCCGTCGAGATCAGCGCGAGATTGTAACCGGACCGCCGCTGGCATGCCATCGTCAGAGACATCACTGAACGCAAACGGGCCGATGCGGGATTGCGCGAAAGTGAGGCGTATTTTCGCATGCTGGCCGATGCCACTCCGGTGCTGGTCTGGAAAGCCGGGACGGATCGGCTCTGTTCCTGGCTCAACCGGTCCTGGTTGGAGTACACCGGGCGTTTGTTGGATGATGAACTGGGAACCGGCCGGACCGACAGCATCCATCCCGACGACCGGGATGAATTCAACAGGGTCTACAACCAGCACTTCTCTCGCCAAGAGCCTTTTGAACTGGAATATCGATTACGCCGGCAAGACGGGACCTACGGATGGATCCTGGACCGCGGCGTTCCGCTGCTTAGCGCCGCCGGGGTGTTTAGTGGCTATCTCGGCGCGGCCCTCGATATCACGGACCGGAAGTTAGCGGAAGAACAGCTGCAACAATGGACCGTCGAACTGGAGAAGCGCGTGGACGAGCGCACGCAAGCACTCGTGCATTCGCAAGCGCGTCTCCGTGCGCTGGTATCCGATCTCAGCGCCACGGAAGAGCAGGAGCGTCGCCGGCTCGCCACGGAGTTACATGACTATCTCGCTCAGTTGCTGGTCGTCGGACGGATGAAACTCAGCCAAGCGAGACCGCAAGTTCGGAATCCCAAAACGGAACAACTGTTGAGTGAAGCGGACGACATGCTCACGCAATCGCTCAACTACACACGATCCCTCGTCGCTGAATTGAGCCCGCAGATCCTGTATCAATTCGGTTTGCCTGCCGCCCTCAAATGGCTGGCGGGACAGATGAAATCACACGGGCTTGCCGTGTCCATCCAATGCGGCATCGATCAGCTCACGCTCGCTGAAGAACGCGCGGTCATTCTATATCAGAGTGTCCGGGAGCTTCTGTTCAACGTGGCAAAACATGCTGGAACCGGCGAGGCCATGATCACGCTGGACCAGAGTCCGACCAATCAGGTGCTGATTACTGTGGCGGACAACGGGCGCGGATTCAATCCAGCCATTCTTGTAGACACCGAGGGCCATCATCCTGGACGGTTCGGACT
>CAADGJ010000255.1 GCA_900696505.1 uncultured Nitrosospira sp. | reverse complement strand
GGGTGCCAGTACTCGCCGGTAGCCCAGCCTGTGCTCCACACACCAGCGTGGGTAAACTTCGTTCCATCGCTTAAGGCCACCTGCCAATTGCTGGGGACAGGGTTGTTGGGCATGTCAGCAATCGCCCTCCACAGTGCGGCGTTGCGAAAACTGGTGCCCGCATTACTCCCGCCGTTCGGACCGCATCCTCCATCGGTATGTATTCCGATAGCGACATTACGATCCTCAACAGCTACTGGGCTTCCGGAATTGCCTCTTTGGGTATCGGGATCATACCGCAGGACACCATCTGCGGTATTTTGTGCTAGCCTGCCGGAATGGGTCTGCTGGGTCTGACTCTGAGCGTTTCGATCGCCATCACCGAAGTCTGGCGCTGGTCCATCAAGACCATAGCCGGTAATTCGGACTTGAGTCGGGTTGTCCGTGTTAGATATTTCGAAGGCAGCACCCTGGGCATTGGCAGGCATCAAGCCAGTCTCTGTATTTGACAAGACTTGAAACACGGCCCAGTCATTTCCTGTCCCACCATTTTGACTCACAATCGATCCTGCCCTGACTCGATACTGATCGCGTATAGATGGAGCCTGCGTTGTGCCATCGGCTAGCGAAGCTGGCACATTGAATTCAACCGTCTGAAAGTTCTGGTTGATGCAGTGTCCAGCGCTCAGTAAATTACCTCCATCAATTAACCAACTGGTGCACCCTACAGGCATGACCCGGCCCACCCTTGGATTAGCCGAAACTATCCTATCATCCGTCCGGCCGCATATAGCTTCAGAATGGACGCCCTGGCTCGGCTGCACCAATTCTGTCTGTGACCCGTGTAAATCATTGGGAATAAAACGCTTGATGTCGGGACCGAGCAAGTCGAGTAGTGACTGAGGGATCACAACCTCAGCTCCCGTTGCGACCGAACCGGGCAGGCCAATGATAATATCTTTGATTGTGGCCGAGACATGTTCCGTAGCGCCTGCCCCTTGTTTTAAGCCTACAAGAAGTTTCGATCCGTTAAACACGGCCGTTAATCCACCCCAAGCATCGATCTGTGACTGAGTAAAATTTTGAGATTCGCCCGAGGAGCCAGCAATGGTTAACACACCACCCGATCCTATTTTTACGTCCGCGAACTGCAATTGAAGCCATGCCGCTCCTGGAATTGAGATGGTCTTCTCGCCATCGCCCAGGTCGGCAAACAATTGTGACATTGCCTCAGGTGCGGCAGTTGCTGGCATCACCACCCGCAAGGCTGGTGCAGCATGCCCCCAGGCCATTGCATTAGCGCTGACTAGCATCAGCCCGAGGAAGGCAACTCGACTGAGGCATTGCATGATGATTTTGAAATTTGTCATTTCTTCTCCTTTCAGAAACCGTCTCGATGCCGAGGTTGATCTGAGAAGTGCCTCCGGCAAGAAAACTGGTTTGTGACCTGACATCTTGAAATTTTGTAAGGCAATAAATGGACCGTAGGAGCGGGTTTAACGGACGTATGGGATATCAAGCGGTTAAATTCCAAGCATTTGGTTACGATAGATTAGAGGCAAATAGCTTGGATTCTTAGACTTATGACTTTGGTATCTGAAGAGATACGCAGGTGCCGAGTTATTGGCTTGCAGAATGGGTGTCGCTCTCATTGTCTCAGCGAGAGGCGTATTGCTGGGAAGCTAAGTGGCTGCCGGATCTCGCGAGCTTCCGGTGACATTTCCCATGGCCTTCGTGGCCGCGCGGCTGCCGTCTTGGTCCTGTCGTCGCAATTTTCGCCCTCCGCTTGTACCTCGGGGCAACCTGAGGTAGGGTCGAAGGCAGATCATGACCCTCCTGCAGCCCAACACTCCCTGGTGGCAATCGGCCATCGTCTATCAGATCTATCCCTGGTCCTTTCAGGATTCGAACGGGGATGGAATCGGCGATCTTCCAGGCATCATCAGCCGGCTCGACTATCTCAACGGGTCGCCAGACTCGCTCGGCGTCGACGCCATCTGGCTGTCTCCGATTTATCCCTCGCCCATGCATGACTTCGGTTATGACGTCAGTGACTACTGCGATATCGATCCGCGCTTCGGCACGCTGGAAGACTTCGACCGCCTCGTCTCGGAAGCTCACCGCCGGGGCATACGAGTCGTCATGGATCTGGTCCTGAACCACACGTCGAGCCAACATCCTTGGTTCATCGAATCGCGTTCGTCCCGAACCTCCGCGAAACGCGACTGGTACCACTGGGCCGACGGCAAATCCGGCCGGCGTCCTCCCAATAATTGGGCTGCGCGATTCGGTGGATCGGCGTGGACGCATGATCCGCACACCGGCCAGTACTACCTCCATTCGTTTTTGCCTGAGCAGCCGGACCTGAATTGGACCAACCCTGCCGTCCGCGACGCGGTCTTCGGTGTCGTCCGGTTCTGGCTCGACCGCGGGGTCGACGGCTTCCGGTTGGATGCGATCAATTGGTTGGGGAAAGACACCAGCTGGCCGGACAATCCGCGCCGTCTGGCGTGGCGCAGCTATTATCGACAAATCCATCGCTACGACCGTGACCAGCCGCATACCCATGAGGCGCTGCGGGCACTCCGGTCCTCACTCAAGGATCGCGAGGATATTCTGCTGGTCGGGGAGACGTCCTCGGATACTCCTGGAGGCCCGGCGGCATTTTATGGGAATGGATCGAACGAACTGCACGAGGTGTTCGACTTTCGGTTGCTTCGGTCCGATTGGCATCCGGAAACCTTTCGCCGGCTCAGCCTGGACAGCGATCGCGCGGTCCCACAGGATGGCTGGCCTCCGGTGGTGTTCAGCAACCATGACCAGTCGCGGCACATCGATCGGTACGGCGCGGGCGGCGAGGCTATCCGGCGAGCCAGGGCGACAGCCCTGCTATTGTTCACGCTTCGCGGTACGCCATTCGTCTATTACGGAGAAGAATTGGGTCTTCGTGATGGCAGGCTCAGGCGAGCGGACCTGCACGATCCTTACACCATCCGCT
>CAADGJ010000254.1 GCA_900696505.1 uncultured Nitrosospira sp. | reverse complement strand
GTCATTCAACTGCTGATCGGTGAGCGGGAATTTCGGCATAAACGAGCCCGGCGATACGGATTGAGGGTCCCGGAAATGCTTCAAGTGCCACTCCCGATCAGGCCGCGTGTCTCCAACCGTCGACAGGTCCGGCGCTACCGCCCCTCCTTCGCCGTGAATCCGATGGCATCCGACGCAACCGAGCTGCGCATAGACGGCACGCCCCCGCGCCACAGCCGGATCTACCCTTGGTACCGCATAGAGATTCCTGATCGAAATGCCTAGCAGGCCGAACACGACGAGAAGAAACAGCAGGCCGCTTCCGAGCGCCACCGGACGACGGATAGGATTTCGTACCGGATTGCGGTCGATAAACGGCCAGAACATCATGACCAGGATCACACAGAGCGGCAGAATCCAGGTCGCCAACGGTTCCAGCGGCCCATGCACGTACTTGAGCAATTCGTAATAAAAGAGAAAGTACCATTCAGGCACCGGCACAAAACTCGTATCCGCCGGGTTCGCCTTGTCGGTCAGGGGCAGCGGAATACTGAATGCCAATGCCGCGACAACCAGGAACACCCCGGCGATGACGACGGCGTCCATGTACACCTGCCGCGGAGCAAAGGTTTCAGCGCCCAGTGAGGCCCGATCGTCAGTCCAGGGTCCGGCGGGTCCGACTCGCCGCAGGACGAACAGATGCACCGCAATTCCCGTGACGAGAATCGCGGGCAGAAACAGCACATGAATGGCGAAGAATCGTGAGAGCGTCAGCGCCCCCAGAATCTCCCCGCCGCGCAGGATGCGAGAGGCCACATCGCCGATCAGCGGAACGGTGCCCACCATATTGATCCCGATCTGGGTCGCCCAGTAAGCCGTTTGATCCCACGGGAGAAGATAACCGGTGAAGGCGAAGGTCATCACGATGAGAAACAGGACCACCCCTACCATCCACATCACTTCACGCGGTGCTTTATACGCGCCATACAGAAACGTCTGGAGCATGTGAAGCCCGATGGCCACGACCATCGACGATGCGCCCCAATGGTGAAGGCCTCGCACCAACCAGCCGAGAGTCACGTCGGTTTCGATGAAGCGCACACTGTCGTAGGCATGGTCTGGGGTGGGCGCGTAATACAGCGCGAGGAACATGCCCGTGGCAGCTTGGAGGACGAACAGGAATAGGGTTACTGAACCGAAGACATAAATCCAACTCGCTCCGCCCGGTATCGGCTCATCGAGCAACGTCCGCTGAACCGGTTTCAGATTCAGGCGAGCATCGAGCCAATCGTACAAACGAGAAGGCATTCAACTCCCAGTTGTGAGGCGCGAGGTGAACCTATCGATGACGCCACTTACCAGTTGTTCATATCTCGACACTGGTCGGCAGACCCGACTTGAAGTCCTTGTACATGACGAGAAGCCGCCCTCCTTCGACTTTCGAAGGAAGCGTATCGAGTGGCCGCGGAGCTGGCCCTCCCAATACCTGGCCGTTCACGTCATACGAACTCCCATGACAGGGACAGAGGAATTTTTTGTCCGTTTCGTCCCAGCGGTAGCCGCACCCCAAATGCGTGCAGATCGGCGAGAACACTTTGATGTCGCCCTGCGCCTGCTTGACCGCCCACACCGCCTTGTGTGAGGTCGTCTCCAACCAGCCGTCCCGAATCGTGGTCACATGGTCCAATTGCTTGGGGTGACCGGAAGACAAGTCATCCACAGCGCCGACATCAACCCAGTCGCGACGGCGCCGCTGAAAGGCCGGCGAGATTAGCGTGCTGAGCAACGGAATGGACAGCCCGACACCAACCAGCCCGGCCGCGGCTAGCGTAACCCACTGAAAAAACGTCCGTCGCGAACCGACCGGCGTGGAGAATCCGCCTTCTGGCTGCTGATCAGGCTGTTCTGCATGGCTCACCATCGCTTGCCCTCGCCCGCCCCGTCTTCGGCACCGATCAGGCTTTCTTGCCAGCTCCGACCGAACAGGTGTTGATGCCAAACAGGCTCCAGAGCGGACAGAACCCTAAGGCTCCCGTCACCAGCGCAATTGTTCCCGCCGCCAAGGCGATCCCCATTCCCACCGGCGGAAGCGCCCCAAATACCCCGATGCCGATCAACAGTATGCCCAGCACAATTCGGACCGGTCGCTCAACTCCACCCACATTGCATGCCATAACGGCCTCCCTTGTTTGAAGCATCGACTGCGTATCAGAACCGTTCACCCGCTTCTATTCAAGTAGAGTATCGCCGCACAAAAAGGATTCGTCGCAGCGGCACGTCTTATGGTGTCCCAAAACGATACATGTCGTGGCAGGTGGTGCAGCGAGCCATCATGCTCGACAGGCGATTGAGAATGTGGACCGGAGATTCACCTTGCGCAATGGCGTCGGCGAGGTGGTCCATATCTTTGTGAATCGACATACCCATCTGTTTAAATGCCAGGGGAAGTTTCAACATGATGGCCGGATTGACGTCCGCTGCCATCGCCATGCCGGCCGCACGGGCGGAGCTTTCAGCCGCCTTCAACGGTTGATCCCCTGCTCCCAGCACGGTGACCACCCCATGGATCGCCT
>CAADGJ010000253.1 GCA_900696505.1 uncultured Nitrosospira sp. | reverse complement strand
GTCCGGCCTCACTTGGGCAAACAGGCGCAGATCGTCCTCGACGTATCGGTGTAATTCCTCCTTGCGGTAGAGCGGATCCCCTCGACGAAGGCGATCCTGAAACTGCTGGCTGCTGATCGTTCGAATCAGGTGCATCGTGGCGGGCACCGATTCGAAGAGATGGTGGTAGCGTCGATCACAGGCGAGATGCACCTCATAGTGGTCAGGATCAAGACTGCGGGCCAAGGCCACCGCGCGGGCGACATGGGCCAGCGTGACCGCTTCCGCCAGAAAGAGAATGCGAGGCTTTCGTGCCGACGCCAGCACTTGAGGAGTTCCTGCTCCATCTGGAGAGGGAACAGCCGGGCCGGGAGTCCGTCGCCGGCGGACGGTTGTGCCGGGAGCTCGCAACCAATCGGAGAGAATTTTATCGGTGACCATCCGGGTGATGGCGGCCATATCGCGTCCGCTTTGGAAGTGGCTTTGTCGCAGATGCCGTCCATAGATGGCAGAAATGGGAACCGATCGGATGGGAATGCCGGACCGGCCGGCCTCGATTAGGATTTCGCTTTCAAACACGAACCCCGAGGCCGCATCGCAAGGCCACCCAGCCGCCGTCCAGGCAGAAATCGGATAGAGCCGAAATCCTGACTGACTATCAACGATGGCACAGCCTGCGGCCAGGGAGATCCAGAAGTCCGCAATCCGCTGTGCAAGTACGCGGAGTCGCGGAATCGTGTGGCGATGCCGGCGCCTCGCTGCGACGACGATTGCGCGCGGGTCCCGGCGGTGCATGGCGAGTAAGGCGGGAATGGCGGCTGGATCATGCTGGCCGTCCCCGTCGAGTGTGATAATCGCCGAAGCCCCTTGCGCGACGGCATACTGCATCCCTCGTCGGAGCGCGGCGGCCTTGCCCAGATTGTTCGCATGTCGCAGGACCGTCACGGGCAATTCCCGCAGCGACGACATCGTCTGATCGGTTGAGCCGTCATCCACCACGACGACCCGCTCGACGTAATGCAACGTCCGGGAGGCGACATGATGAATCGTTCCGGCTTCATTGTAGGCGGGGATGATGGCAATAGCGTCCTTGTCGCGTTCCCTCATGCCTGGGCTCCATTGATCGAGATGATCTGGCCGGATACATAGGCTGCCGAATCGGAGACGAGGAACGAGACGAGGCCGGCCACTTCCTCGACAGTCCCGGCACGTTTCATCGGGACCAGTCGTTCGATGGCTTCTGCGCCGAATGTGTCGAGCGACGCCGGCGTGGAGATAATGCCGGGCGCGACGGCATTCACGGTGATGTGACGTGATGCGAGTTCCAGCGCCAGGGCTTTCGTGGCGCCATGGAGACCGGCTTTCGCCGCGGCGTAGTTCACCTGGCCACGATTGCCGATGAGCCCGCTGACAGACGTGATGGTGACGATACGCCCCCACCGGGTCCGGATCATGGGCAGCAGGAGTGGCTGCGTCACATGAAAAAATCCGTTCAGCGACACATCGAGCACCCTATGCCACTGATCGTCTGTCATCCCCGCCATCGGCGCGTCGTCATAGATGCCGGCGTTGTTCACGAGGACTTGAATAGGGCCGGCCGGTTGCAGGCGATCCAAGGCCTGGCGGGTTTGCACCGCATCCGTGACATCGAAGCACAGGGCCTCAGCTTTGCCGCCCTTGTCGCGGATGGCCTGCGCCACGGCCTCCGCCCGATCCATGCGGGTGCATCCGTGGACAATGACCTCGAATCCGGCCTCGCCCAGCGCCTGACAGACGGCTTGCCCGATGCCGCCGCTGCCTCCCGTCACCAGCGCACGCTTACTCATGCGGCTCCTTCCTGTGAGACGGATCGAGCCTCGCCAGAATGATCCGCCTCCAGCATCACGGAAAGGCGGCCAGTCAACAGCGTTTGTCCATCTGCGGTCACCGTGACGTCGTAGATACGGCCTTGCTGGTGGCTCAACTGCAGCGTCGCGACGATCGTGAGCGCCCCCTTCAGCCCATCCAAGTGAGACTGCGTCGTGGTGACGTGACGGAGCGAAGCCAGCACACCTTCCGCCGCGCGTTGTCTATGCCCACTCCCGAGCAACGTCGCATGCGCGGCAATGGCCTGCGCGCCGTATTCGATCGCGCTGAGGGTACGAAGGCCGCTGCCGTCTCGTAAGGGATTGTCCGGACGAAGGTGGCTCGTGGCACGGCAGACGATATGGTGTTCGTCCCATGTTTCGACTGAGTCGAGCAGGCACATGGTTCCGCGATGAGGAACCAGCTCGGCGATGTCGTCACAGCGGCGTTCCATCAATGACCCTCCGGTTTGCAGTCGATCACGAGGTCGCTCTCGTCCGTGTATTCAAGCCGCACGGTGTCTCCGGCCTGTCTGGAAAGCAGGGCCAACAGGGGTAAGCTGCGCGCCGCCGGGTTGCTGCGCAGCGACTCGGGTATGGTAGCGGGAAAGGCCGTGATGGTCTGATGCGGGGCCAGCGCGATCTCGCACCGCATGCACGCATCGGGATGGCTTGTCGGAGTCATTAAGAGCGCCGCGGCAAAACTTTCTTCCACGGGGCGAATTCCGTACAGGGGCCTGGGGAAGGGCAGATCCGACGCGACCAGCATCACCGGGCAGCGCTCGACGGTGGTATAGGTGGCCGCTTCGAGGAGTCCGGCGGCGAACGACACATCGTAGGCGCAGACACTCGTCGATGAGAGTTGCGAGCGGGTTGCGATGCTCCAATAGCCGGCCGGGGCGTTGTAGACGGAGTTGTGAAACGACGTGGGGGATACCTCACGTGCGGCACC
>CAADGJ010000252.1 GCA_900696505.1 uncultured Nitrosospira sp. | reverse complement strand
TTCATCGGCTCGATCTGAATATGCACCGGTTTGCCCTTATGATCTTTTCCGGGAGTCAGTAGGCCTCCCCCCACGATCGCCCCCTTTTTGTTCGTCAGCACATGCATGGTCCGCTTTGCTTTCACGTATGGCCTCCTTTGGAACGCGTTAGACGTTTCCGCCACCCTGAATCGTAAAATGCGCCAGTTCCTCGCCGATGTTGGTCACGGTCACCGAATAGACGACAGGACCTGACGGACCGGGACGCCGGCGAAGGGCCTTTTTTTCTTTCGTGTGTTCGCTGACCATGAGACGGACCGGGTTGATCCCGACCCCGTCCGCCATGATCCACTGGGCGCCGAAGTCTTCCCCTCCCCACTCCTCATCAGGGACCAGCTTCCCACGCGCGATATGCACGCGGATGGCTTCACCGGGCGCCAGCCAGAAATCTCCCACTTGATTGAATGCCATAACAGGCCTCCCTTAAAAAGTTCGGGCGCATTATAGCGAACGAGCACGCGCGATGTAATCCAGTCATCCGCGATTCAACAGTGGAATTCTTTCCAGCGGGAACTCACAATATTGCCGAGGAAGGGTCAACCCGGGCAGACGATGACGACGATCGATCCCACCAGACATGAATGGGCGAGGTTTGAGCGCCTGATTGTCTTCGACGGCATCTGCAATTGGTGCAATGCCTGGGTTAATTTCACGATGGCTCGTGACCGTGGGCGCTTTCACTTCGCGACGTTGCAATCGGCGAAGGGGCAGGAACTGCTCACGCTGTTGGGATTGCCTGTCCAGGATTTCGAGACGTTTCTCCTGCTGGAGCGGGGTCAGGTGTTCACCAGATCTACCGCGGCTTTGAGAATCGCCAGAACGCTGTCTGGCTGGTGGCCGTTGCTGTATGGCTTTATTCTTATACCCCGCGGACTGCGAGATATTCTGTACAATTACGTCGCACGCCATCGCTACCGGCTTATGGGGAAGGCTGATACCTGCCGCATCCCCAGCGCGACAGACCGGGACCGTTTCGTCTAAGCGGATTGCCCGCCGATTTTTCTGAGTGCGGTCCCCTTGTGCATCGCCAGATGGCCTGTTTTGTCGCTTTTCACGAGATATTGCGGCTGCTCCTTGGAGGCTCGGGCGATATACGACTTGAACTTCATGGGAGCCGTGATCCTTTTCTGAATTGTCCCTCGAATACGCCCCGCTTCCGAATTCCAACTCACATGATCGCCCACTTTAAAATTTTGATCCATGGCAACTCCTCCGGCTGGCGTGAGTACGCATTGTGCCCCCTCGTTACGCATCCCCATACTGGGATGGTGCCCAGGTACGCCTCTCGCCAGCACGCCCGGTATAATGAGCCAGTTGCTTTGAACCCAGGAGGGGTCTCGACATGGATATCGTGTCGCACAGTCTGTGGGGAGCGTTGGCGTTCGGTCGAAGAAGTCGCACGAGCTTCTGGCTGGCGTTCGGAATCGGCCTGGCGCCGGACCTGTTTTCGTTCGGCATCTTGTGGGCAGCTGCGACGCTTGGCCTGTCGCCGAAGCCTGATTTCAGCCACGGCACGCCACCGGAGTCCACCATTCCGCCCTACGTGCATCATCTGTACGATGTCACACATAGCTTCGTCGTCTTCCTCGCCGTCTTTGCCCTGTTGTGGCTTGTCATGAAACGACCGGTGTGGGAGCTTGGTGCCTGGGGTTTACATGTCTTAGTCGACATCCCGACCCATTCGTTTGCGTTTTTTCCAACCCCCATTTTCTGGCCTCTCTCCGATTGGAAATTCGATGGGTGGCAATGGAGCCAGCCGGCCATTCTCATCCCGAACTTCACAGTGCTGTTGTTGCTCTACGGTTGGTTTCTGTTCCAACAGACACGGCCGATTCTCAGGCCCGAACGGGCGCGTGACTGACGGTCCGTCCCCTACGAAGCGGGCACCCGCAGGCCCTCTGGACCAGCACGAGCTACCGCCGTACACTGATATTGTTCAGCCATCTGGATAGGTGAGAGGAAGGAGTGAACTTATGGCCAATAGAAAACGCGAGCCGGTGCCGACGCCCCAGTCCATCGCGTCGTATGTGAAGCGGCATGCCCCGCGAGTGAAACAAAGCCAGCGGCGGCATCATGCCACCACTGAGACGATCCGCGAGGCGGACCATCAAGGCCACCACATCGTGGTGAAGACCCGGTACGAGATTTCCGTCGACGGCCGCAAGGTGCTCGGTCACCTTGGCGTCTCCAACGACGGGCACGTTCATTATCACCCCATCCCGAATTTGTCGTTCGCCTCCGCGCTGGACATGGTGAAAGCCATCATCGATGTGTTCCCCCACCAGTTCGAGGCGAAGAAACGTCCGCACAAGGGACCGGGACGCATTCGCCACACGAACCGAACACACCACTGAGGTGAACTCATGGCCGTGACCAGACGCAACATTCTCACCAATGCCAACGTTCGTGCGCAGTACGCCCGCGGGGTGAACCTCTTGAAACGTGAGTTCACGGGTCCGACGACCAGCAGTCTCGGTATCCCCGGTCCCGCTCGACAGATCAGCACCTATGATTTATTCGTCGTCTGGCACCATACGGCCATGTCGACTATGACGCCCCCGTCACAGGGAGACCGCAATGCCGCCCATCGCGGCCCTGTGTTCTTCCCCTGGCACCGGTTCATGTTGATCGAGCTGGAACGAAATCTCCAACGAGTGCTCGGCGATGATACGTTCGGACTTCCCTACTGGGATTGGGCCGCTGACGGATCCAGAACACCGGGTCAGCAGCGACAATCTGCGCTTTGGCGGGCATCGGGTGTCGGCGGAACAGGTTCACCGGTTCGGACCGGTCCCTTTCGCTTTGTCGCCGACGATCCTGACAGCTTTCGCATTCGGGTCGAGGCTGATGCAAACGGCCGACTGATCCAGAGCAATCGCGGCTTGCGGCGGGATCTGGGGGTGAATATCGCGACCCTCCCCACTCGCACTGACACGGCCGGCGCCCTTGCGCTCACTCCGTACGATCAACCCAACTGGGATACCACCTCCGCCGGCTTTCGGAACCGAGCCGAAGGCTGGGCAGCGCCTGACGCACCGGCGCTGCATAACCGCGTGCACGTGTGGGTCGGCGGAGATATGTTGCCGTCCAGTTCCCCCAACGATCCCGTCTTCTATCTGAATCATTGCAATGAAGACCGCCTGTGGGAAGCCTGGATGGCCCGGCATACTCGCATCTACGTTCCGACGCAATCCGCGCCTGCCAGTCTCCGCGGACACCGCCTCAACGACCAGATGCTGGCATTCGTCTCTGCAGCAATGAGACCCGCTGACGTGCTCGACGTGGGAAGCATCTACGTCTACGATTCCCTGGCCGTATGAGGGGAAAGCCTCTTTCGAGAACCCAGGGAGAGCCACATCTTCCCAATGGGGCCAGCAGCCCTCAGTCACTCACACGCCTGATCGAATTGCCAGGAGCCATGGACCGGTGCCATGCAACCGGCTACAATGCGCCGGTTTCTTCGGGTCGCTCTTCCTTTTATCTCGGAGTTCATCCATGGCAGCGAGCCAGAC
>CAADGJ010000251.1 GCA_900696505.1 uncultured Nitrosospira sp. | reverse complement strand
TCCCATAGGCTTTGCGCGCGTCTTCGTGGTAGCAGACATGTTTCAGATGTTTCTCCGGGCTGTGGACATCAATGGGTCTTGGGGCCACATTCATGTCTCCACACCAGATCGCCGGCTCCTTCGGGGAGAGATGCATATCAAAGTGCTTCAGTAAGCGGTCGTACCAACCCAGTTTATATTGATATTTCGGGGAATCGATCTCAAACCCCTGCGGCACATAGGTGTTGATGATTGGAATCCCCTGAATGACGACCCGCAGCAGCCTGGCATCCTCCGCTTCTCCGCCATCGTCAAATCCGTAACAGACAGATTCAGGCTTCGTCCGACTCAGTACGGCGACGCCATTGTAGGCCTTCATACCCCGGAACGTGATCTCATATCCCGACGTCGCGAGCGCGGCAAGAGGAAATTCGCTGTCTTGCACTTTGGTTTCCTGCAGGCAGAGCACGTCAGGCTGATGGCGCTCCAGCCACTGCAAGACGATCGGAAGACGTTTCCGCAGTGAGTTGACGTTGAAGGTGGCGACTTTCATCGTGGGCGCGAATTCTACCAGAGCCCACCACGCGCAACAACCGAGGTCTGCAAAATACTACGGCCTGTGATCGGGAGGTTCCGATCACAGGCCGCAGGCGAGAAAACGCGCCGTCTTCCGTCTACCCGTTAATAGCGGGTCGCTTCCTTCAGGTCGTTCTTCATGCCGCCCATCTCTTGAACGGTATCATCCGCAGCACTTTTCATGTCGGCCGCTTTCGCCCGGGCCGCATCTTTCTTCGCTTTCACTTTCGCTTTGACGTGCTCTTTCTTGGCCTTCGCCTCGGCTTTGGCTTGTTTCTTTTTGGCTTTCGCTTCGTCCCGCTTCGCCTTCAGTTCGCTCTTTGCAGACTCTTTCTTCGCCTTCAGATCGCTCTTCAGTTCTTCTTTATGGGCATTCATCTCGTCGGAAAAGGTGCCCATATCCTGCTTCATCCCCTCGGACATTTTTCCCATGCCCAGATCGTCGGCAGCGGCGAATGAGCTCATGCCCACAAATGCAGCAGCGACCATCACAGCGATTGACCTTCTCATCAACAACCCCCCTCTTGGTTGAATATGGTGTCAGGCATCCCGGCAATCCGACGGGCCTGCAGCATCCATCAATACCCCGAAGTGTTTCGTTTGCCAATTTTTTTGCCGTTTTTTACGGCAAGGTGGAGGGTCGCTTACTGTCGAGAGAACGGCCGTCCGCAAGAGAGACGGATCACTCGAACTGCAAGCAGCCTTATTGACGAATGGTCGTGAGGTACCGCCGGAGAATGGCCTGCTCCACCCGCGATCGGCCGCGGTCCGGTGCAGGAAATCGCAGGACCAGATGAATCCGCCCCGCCTCGGGAAGCTGGATCGTGATGCGTGGCTCAGGCGAAGGGGCTTCCAATAAATTTCGTTGTTCCAGCAACTTCATTTGCCGACCCATTTGATCCATAAAAGGGGCGCACTCTACCTTTGCCGCGCCAAGTAGGGCTTGTTCGGCGGCCTGCCAATTGTCAGTGCTTAAGAGCGGAACCGACAAGACATACAAACCATACTCTTGCGACGGACTCTCCTTAATGAGCGGATTGCCGAAAAGCAGGCTGTTGGGAAAGACGACGGTTCGCCCCGTGTACAAGTGTGAGGTCTGACCAGGGCCGATCTCCAGAAGCTTCGTGGCAAATACATCATATTCGAGGACGACGCCACGGTACGTACCGAGTTGAATCCGGTCTCCGACTCCATAGACCCCGCCGCCGACGCGTAATGCCGCGCCGCTCCAACAGAGAATCAGCTCCTTTGTTGCCAGAACTAAGGTAGCCGCCAATGCGACGAGCGAGACCGCGAAGGCTTCCAACTCGTGCGCCCAAATGACCACGAGCCCCACAAAGAGGCACAGCACCATGCTATTGCGGGTGGTCACGATCCACCGGCGCCGCGCGTCGATGGTTAGCGCTTGGTTATTTTTAATCCATCGAACGAGAACGGTTCGCGCAATGAGGAGGATAAGGAGGAGAAGAATGGACTTGAGCAGATCGAAGAAGACACTGGAGCCGATCACCGGCAGCATATCTTGCATGGTTTTTTCCGTCATTGTCACTGCACTACGGTACCATCCTCACTCGTGCGTGGCACGCATTCTTCTCTTTTCCAATCTTTCAGGCGTTTTTGCTCGTCAAATGACAAGGTATAGCGGTAGCAATACAGCGGCTCCCGATAGGGTTCATCGTTACCAGCCAGACTTTTTCCAAAGGGTGACGGCGAAGGCGGGGCTTTGGTTTTTTTGCCGGCGGCCAGGCTGCTGGGATCCCAGGGATGAACTTCCCGGTCTCCCATCGGTACGCGGTAGGTCCAAACGGTATCGCCGCCTAGTACCGGCGTCTTGGCCGTGCTCGGTGGGCCGAACTTGTCTTCGATATCGGCCTGGGTGAGCTTGTGCACACCCTTATTCAGGTAGGTGTCCCGCCAGGGTCCGCCGCAGCCTGACAACATCGCCAGGCACAACAGCATGCCTAACCTGCTCCATCGAACCGACAACGGCAGCAGGCGATTGCTCACGTAACTTAAGCGGTTATCGTTCCGAGTCACGTTGTTCCCGCACCCAGCGAATCGAACAATACATCGCATACCCTTGAGCCATCATCCCGGTGACCAGCAAGCCCAATGCGGTTTGCAGCCACATGGTGTTGGGAAACTCCAACCCGTAGATGCCAAGCATGAAGCCTCCGGCAATGAAGACTATGCCCATTCCGCGCGCAATCAATGCATTGGTCCGCAAATCAGACATCGTTCGCCTCGTTTCTCACCAACCTGTTACGCTACACCGGCACATCAGGTCGGTTCAACTCTTCCCTTCATCTACGACTTCGTTTTCGAGCGAATCGCAGCGGCTCTCCCCTCGAGCGCGTCTGCTTCAGGAGTGCGACCGATCTTTCGCAACGCTCCCGCATAATCGATCACACTCTTGGCCACATCCGGATGGTCAGGCCCTAATTGTTTTTCCCTGATCGCCAACGCCCTCGCGAAGAGCGCCGCCGCCTGTGCTGTATCGCCTTGAGCGGCGTACATGGCGGCTAAATTGCTCACTGCCAAGGCCACCTCGAGATGATCCGGACCGAGAAGTTTCTCTTTGATCGCGAGTGCCCGGGTCAACAGCCGCTGTGCGTCCGCGAATTGTCCGTGCTTGCGATGCAGTACCCCGAGATTGTTCAACATGGCCGCGACATCCAGGTGGTTCTCGCCGTGGACCTCCTGGTAAATCTTGAGCGCTTCCAAATAGACGGGTTCGGCCTCTACAAATTTCCCTTGCGTGCTATACACCTGAGCCAGATGCGCCAAGGTCACGGCGACGCGCCGGTCATGGGGACCGAACTCCTCCGCTTTCTTCAACGCTGCAGCATAAATCTGTTCGGCTTCTCCCAATTGTCCTCGCTGCACGGCCACTTCACCGGCCTGCATGGCCGCCTCCCACGTCTGTTGCCCACAAGACCAGGCCATGAACAGCAAGAGCGCGCACAAACCGACGAGAGCAGGCCGCCTCATATCCGCCCCATCTGCTCGAGGATGGATTCAGCTGGATAGGTCACAATCTCTGCCAGCGTCGGATGATAGTGCGGGATGCGCAACAAGTCCTGCGCCGTCCCGTGAAAATACATGACCGCGATGAGTTCGTGAATGAGTTCCGCCGCTTCAGGCCCCACGATCTGCGCGCCGATCAGTTCGCCATTGTCCGGGCGACACAACAATTTCACGAATCCTGCGAGAGCTCCGAGACACATCGCCTTCCCATGGTCGGCAAACGGGTACGAAGCCGTCAGATAGGGAATCGCCTGTTCACGGCACTGGCGCTCACTGAGGCCGGCAATAGCCACTTGCGGATCCGTAAACACCATTTCGCTATCTAACCGATGGTCGATGACCCGCGCTGGCACATCCGGATGAGTCGCGTTGAAGGCAGCCGTTTCTCCTTGCTGGATCGCCAAATGGACGATCGGCGTGAGATCGTTCACATC
>CAADGJ010000250.1 GCA_900696505.1 uncultured Nitrosospira sp. | reverse complement strand
TCCGAAAACAAATCGACGCTACGCGGATCGTTGGGAGTTAGGAGCGTCGTGACGACGGCATTCTTCAAGCTCGCACGCGGATCCTTTTCGTCGAGCGTCTCGATCAGAATGTTCCCGGCATCGAAGTCCACGATTGCCCGACTGCGATAGTTCTGGGTGTATTTCACATACTTCTTCTGCTCGGGTAATTTGACTTCCTTGGTGCCCCATTTCTTGCCGACCTCTCCCGTCAACGCCGCCATCAATGCTTGGAAGTCGCGTTGAATGGCTCGGAGATCTCGAAGCAATGCCTGGGGGTCTCGGCCGTACTGCTCGACCCGTTGCCGAGCGATATCGGCAGGGTCCTTCCCGTGGACGATATCCAGAACGGTTCTGCCGGTCGTGCTACCGACAGCCCGCTCGGCAGCGCCGAGCATCTTATCTGTAGTTTCACAGCCGGAAAATAACGTGGGGACAGCGAGACTTAGCAGCAACAGGGACATTCGGCGAGTGCGCATGGCGGGAGTATACAGAAGGTGTGGCCGGGAGGAAAAGAGAATTTCCGAAACCGTCATTATTCGCATGGACAGGGCCTGTTTCCTCCGGTCGGCCATCGGGCATAGGCCAGTAAATCCACGTGCTTGACGCCTGGTTTTGGGGGCCAGTACCATACCCCATCGCCGGGATTCCGGGATGAAAGGCGGAGGTATGGGGAACGGACTGGTGGGTATGAACACACGTGCTTCGGCTGCGGTATGGTGCTGGGTAATTGTGCTGTTGATGACGTTGGCCCCAAGCCCCGGCCGCGCGGCCCAGACGCCGACCGAGGCCGTGCAGGTCACGATGAAGGATCTGCTCTACCTGCTGACCGAACTCAAGGAAACCAGCCGATCCGCTCAGCGACAGTGGGAAATTGAACAGGTGGTGCGACGCGCCTTTAATTATGAAGAAATGGCTGAACGGGCGTTAGGGGAGGGGAGCGAAAAGACCACGATTGCCGATCGCCGGCAATTTACCCGACTCTTTGTGCAGGTCCTCCGTGACGACTTAGCCGATAAGCTCCGCGATTATTCTCTTCCTCAGGTGGCCTATCTCTCCGAACAAGGCGATGGCACGGGAACTCAGGTGCTCGTGGCGCCTGCGGGGCGAGAGGTCGATACGAAGATCGAATTTTCTGTCGTGCAGCGGTCCGGGCGTTGGCTGATCAATGACGTCAGCATCGACGGTGCCAGTATTGTGGCGACGTATCAGACGCAGTTCTCCCGCATCCTCCGCGAAGGCTCTTTCTCCGACCTTATGGAATTCCTCAAGCAGAAAGCCGTGGTTGCTTAGATCAGATCTTCAGGACGGCTGCCCTCATATACTCCCACGATTGTCCTCATGCCTCATCGGCCGTTGTCATCAACGGCGTGACTCCCACTCATGCCGAACGGATCCCTCGGCCTCCGGCCGAATTGCCGCCAGACATTGTTCCCGGAATACCGTGTCGCTGCGCGAGTTAGTGGTGCGCTTCGACCTTCAGCAGGCCGTACTCATAGGCACGCAACAGCAGCTTCTGGCGGCTGTTCACGTCGAACTTCCCGAAAATACTGGTGAGGTGATGGCGGACGGTGACGCTGGAAATACAGAGCCGTTCGGCAATGTCCTTATTCGAGAGGGCCTGGCCAATCAGGCAGACGATCTCCCGTTCCCGTCCGGTCAATGAAGTGTCGGGAGATGTCGCCGAGAGGCGTGGCGGAGGATCATCGTCGATGGATGGTTCCGTGCATTGCAATCTGCGGCGCGTCCTTTGTTCATACAGGGTTGTGGCGTCGGGGAGGCCGCAGACGTGGCTGATGGTAGCGAGCAATACCACCGCCGGTTGAATGGTCAGGACAATGCCGTCGATTCCGGATGAAACTGATCCCACGATGTGGGCCTTGTCCTCAATGCTGCTGAGAAGAATGATGCGTGTCCTCGGGACGGAGGTCTTCACTGATCGAACGAGTTCTCTGACATCCAGGTCAGTCTCCATCTCGATGACAAGCACATGGGGCTGTTCACGGGAGACGAGGGTTTCCGCCTCATGTGCGCCGTTGGCCTCACCTACCAGCTGCATATGCTGCTGGGCCGATAGTGCGGCTTGGAGACCGATGCGGACGAGATGGTTCTTGCTGACTATCGCCACCGTAATGGGGGCATGGCATGAGTGTAGATCGCTCATGGATGATTCCGTCCGAGGAGACCTTAGAGCGATGACACGGCGGGGCTTTTCGTCGCTTCGCGCCGGCAATACTCATAACAGCTGGAAAGAATGAGGTCGCCCGAGAAACGTACGGTGCCACAGACCTGTCCCATGAGAAGGGCCCAGTCGGCCACATGGGCGGCCAACTGGGTCGGAGGCATTCCCTGCGTACGAAACAGATTAATGGCCACCGTCGAAAGGACTATTTTGAGATGTGACAGGGAGGGACCGTAACTGAACACATATTCATGTTGCCCTGTAAAGAGGAGTTGCACCCCCGTTCTAGCCTTCATGCCACGATGACCGCAGCGGGGACAAAAGAGGCATTCAAGTCCGCTGTCGGGGTCATACCCGGCCCGTACATCCGTTTCCATCATTTGGCCACAGTGGGTCGCAGGGCACAGCATCATGATAATCTCCCTGAAGAATAATCGGTGCATTGCGCGGTTGTCGTCTCAGGCGCTATGGAGCGCGTGAGTTCCCGAGCGGCCGGAACCTTCTCCGCTTTGCGGGGCCGATTCTCCCTGGACGATCCGTTCCGCCTCGAGCCAATCTTCATAGTCGTATCCGTCCTGCTGTCCTCGTTGCTGATATCTGGCATACGCCAGCTTTTCGATCCTGCTTCTGATGTCCTCGGCTGCATCCGTGGCCTCGGCTTGCGGCGACGGCTGGAGTCGATCCTTTCGCTTGGGAATCGACCTGCTGGTGGCCCCTCGGGAGATATTTCGTATGGGTTCGTCGCCTGCAGGTGCCTGTGCGTTACGTTCTGGCATGATGACCACTCCTTGCCGATCAGGCCGGCCGCTGAGATGTTATCGATGAATCTTGCTTTACTGAAGTCGTACGCAGGGTATGCCGAGCGTCGTCAGGAGCACCGCTTCGACAGGGTGTTCCAGTGGGGGACTGGCGGATTTCGCTGAGAGCGTATCGCCGGATCGGGACTCTCCGCTCAAGACGGGATGGACCGGCTCCGAGAGGGCAAGAACGGGTGCCTGGGGACAGAGGGCATTAAGGGCGCGGAGTGCGTCCATCCCCGGAGTGTCGCAGTGGGAACCGCCTGAATCGTGACTGAACAGGATGGCTGCCGGCTGAATTTCGCCGAGTTGCGGGAGTGTGGACTCGAGGTCTCGCACGAGCACCGCATGATACCCTCTCGTTGCCAGGCAATCGGCCAATTTGAGCCCGAACTGCATCGCAGAATCGACGATCATGACGCGTGATCTTCCCGCTTGCTTGACAGGGTGCATCGTGGGACTCATCGTTGGCCCTCCTTGTTCATGACCTGGTCAACTGCAGCTACCCCCAAAGGCGTTTTCCCGGCCGTGACGGGGATGAGATGGCGCAAGGTGCTCGATCCCGATCCGGCGAGGGACACCGGGTACTGAAATTCAGGCAGAGGACGCAGAACGAGCGTGCCTCGGCGGGACAGGATGTCCACGGCCATGAATACCTGGTTCCAGGTACAGGTCTGGAGTTGCTGCGCTAAGGCTTCCAGCGTGCAGGCTCCGCGCCGTGTGAGTTCTCGGGTAATCAATCCCTCTATATCAGCCAGCGTAGTCATCTGATCGTTCCTTTTCGGTACTCTCCCTGGTGTCCGGACAGGGTCCAATTGTACGGCCTTCGCTGCTCCAGCCTTCGGGGGACGCAGCGGACTCAATGTGACGGGACAGTGCTAGGTGTACCTCTTGAGAGGCAGGCACGCCATCGCCCTTTGCGCAAAATGCGCGTCGCCGTTCTCCCAGTTCTGTCTGTCGCCGTTTATGCTACGAATTGGAGAGGAGAGGCAGGAACAACGTCTGAACGGAGTCAGGACACGAGACGGTTGACCAGACGGTTTTCGATGGCGTAATGGGTCAATTCGGTATTGTTCTTGAACTGCATTTTTTCGAGGATTCGCGCACGATAGGTATTGATGGTGCTGATGCCCACGCACAGGTCATCCGCGATCTCCTTGAGGCTTTTCCCGACCGCAATTAAACACATGACTTGGTATTCGCGGTCGGAGAGCAACTCGTGCTGAGGTCTTCCCGCCTCCTCATTGAGGTTGGCGACGAGTAGTTCCGCCATGGAGGCGCTCACAAATTTCCCGCCTCCCAGGATCTTCTTAAGCGCCTGGACCAACTCGTTCGGGGCACTGTCCTTGGTGAGGTACCCCGAGGCTCCCGCTTTGAGCATTCGCCGGGCCAACTGATCTTCGGGGTAGGCGCTGAGCACCAGGACCGGAAGTTTCGGGCAGACCTGCTTGAGCTCTTTGAGCGCATCGAGGCCGCTCTTTCCCGGCATGCCGACGTCGAGGACCACGATATCCCAGGTGAATTTCCGGATCCGGTCGATCATCTCCTCTGCATTCCGGGCCTCGCCGATGACGGCGCCCTGGAATTGCTCGTTGAGGATTTGTTTGACGCCTTGTCGAACGACCGCGTGATCATCCACGACCAGAATTTTTGTCACGATAGGCTCCATCTGTTGCGTCTGGTCCCAGAGCGGACCGATCAATATGACTCAAATCTGTGCCCGCTCACTCGTCGGACGGCTGTTCGAGCGGGATCCTGACTCGCACGATTGTTCCCGATCCGGCATTGCCTGCGAACGTGATGCTGCCGCCGAGCAGTAAGGCGCGTTCGCGCATGCCGACCAATCCCAGGGACTGAGGATCCGCCAACTCGGTTTCGGTGATGCCGCGCCCGTTGTCTTGCACTTCAAGCACCAGCCCGCCGCCCTGTTCCTGGAGCGTGATCTTGACGACGGAGGCCTTCGCATGGCGCACCACATTGGTCAGGATTTCCTGAAAAATCCGAAACATCGCGGTCGATGCGGTCTGCGATAGGCACGCGGACCGCAGATAGATATCGAGTCGGCATTCTATGCCGGTGCGTGACTGAAATTCGTGTGTCTGCCATTCAATGGCCGGAATCAGGCCGAGTTGATCGAGGACGATGGGGCGCAGGTCCGTGGCAATTCGTCGCACGGACTGGATCGTGGCGTCGACGAGCCCGGAAATGGATTCCAGGCGACTGTGCACAGTGGGGGGCACACTGGGGAGCTGATCCTGCAACAAGGAGAGTTCAAGTTTGACGCCGGTCAACGCCTGCCCGAGTTCATCATGGATCTCGCGTGCGATGAGAATCCGTTCCTCTTCCCGCACCGATTCCAGGCGGGCGGTCAGCTTTCTCAGTTGAGCATGTGAAGCGGTCAGCTGCTGTTCCGCCCGTTTGCGGTCGGTAATGTCCAGAAAGACGACCACGGCGCCTGTGACCTTCCCCTGTTCAATCACGGGGAAGGAGGAGTATTCCACGGGGAATGACGTTCTGTCCTTGCGCCAGTACACTTCATCGTCGACCTTGCGGCCTCTCCCATCCACAAGCGTTTCGTGGATGTGGCACCGTGTCCGATGATAGATGCCGCCGTCCGGCGAGGAGTGATGGATCCGTTCGTGCATGTCTTGGCACAGCAGTTCATCGGGCGAATACCCTAACATACGCGAGGCGGCGGAATTGATGAACGTGCAGCGGCCCTGTCGATCGAGGCCATAGATGCCTTCCCCGGTGGATTCCAGCAGGAGAAGGCGATCTTTGGCGAGTTGCTGTCGGATTTCTTCCGCCCGCTGTTTATCGGTGATGTCGGTGGCTATTCCGCAGAGCGCGTAACAGCGGCCCTCGGCGTTGCGCAAAGGAAACTTGACCACAATGCTGGTGTGTGGGCCGTCGTCATGCAACGC
>CAADGJ010000249.1 GCA_900696505.1 uncultured Nitrosospira sp. | reverse complement strand
GGCGCAGGCGTCGGTATCGTTTTGCGCTGATCCCGACAGCGATGCCAGCTCACGCAGCAGACTCGTTCGCCGGTCGTTCAGCACCCGGTACGTCGTTTCCTGGACGATATTCAGAATGCCTTCAACGGCTCCGCTTTGTCCGCGAATCGGGTTGAGGCTGTAGTCGAAATAACATTCCTCCGTGTAGCCGAACCGTTGCATCGGCAGGAGCTCATCAGTCCGCCAATTCGCTTCTCCTGTGTTGAGCACGCTATGAAAGTAATGCTGGATGGTCGGCCACAATTCCGGCCAGACTTCGCGGGCAGGGTGGCCCAGCGCCCAGGGATGTTTTCCGCCGACAACAGGGCGCCAGGCGTCGTTGTACAGGAGCCAGCTATCGGCTCCCCAGTAGATCGCCATGGGGGTTTGGGCTGTCAGGCAGACACCAAGGATCGATACGAGGGAGGCGGGCCAGTGTTCGATGGGGCCTAGAGGCGTCCGGCTCCAGTCGAATGCCCGAATGCGGCCACCCATTTCGCTGCCGGTCAGCCAGCTGAACATATCGGTCGCCTTCATTCCCCCGTCCAAAGGTGTCTGCTGGTTGATGAGGGTCGGCCGATCATACGAGGGGAGAGATTGATTCTCTACCCGGGGGCACTCCTCTGAGTTGAAGAACACTGCTGATGCGGAACGGAACCCGCTGTCAGGCATCCGTCCGAGGGCTTCACCTAGCGTTGTTTCTGTAGCATGAATGAGACGGGAGCCCCCACTAGTGAAACCCCTAGTCCTCTGGGATGAGTTGAGAGACTTATCGGGCGGGAGAAGGAGAGGGAAGCTCCGGTGCGGCCGTTTCCATGACGCCCACGGCTTGTTGGCCGGAATCCAGCTTGATGGTGACCCGCTGGCCGACTGAAAGGTGAACAAACAGTTCAGGTTTTGGAATGCGAAACGGGACTTCCCGGCCGAGATCCGTTCCTAATCGGCCCTCTTTTTTCTCGAGATCGAGTTGTAGCAATTTCCCAGACACGGCTTCCTGTGAACGAGGTGCCGCTTCTGCAATCAGGAAGAGAGAGGTCCGCTCGACTCCCGACCATGCCTGTAGCAACAGCTTCGGTACCGTCGGAGGCGTGGGAATCGGGTCGCTGGGTTTCGGTGGCACCGTGGGTCCCGGCCCGGGATTGGGGACAGGCGCAGGGACGTCTTGTTGAACCGCCTGCCCTCCTGTCAGAAGGACGACTGTGAGCAGACCGCTTCCCATCAAGGTATTCAGCATCATATTCTCCGTTCGCCGGGGCCAGCTAGGCGGTTCCGCCGGTCGATGCAGGCACGGATTCCAACACCATTTTGTGACAGAGTTCCGCACACCGCCGGCATTCTTTGGCGCAGTCTCCGCACATGGCATGGTGTGGCGCATGTTGCTCGCAGACGCCGGCACAGAGTTCACACATTTCGACACAGAATGCGCAAAGGCGAACGGCAAAAGCGGAGGTCCGTCCCATCCACTGCGCTGCAAGGAGGCAGATATCTGCGCAATCGCGGCAAAGCCGGATGCAACGCGCCATCAGGTCCTGGGCCTCTTCGTCTTCCGACATGTCCATGCCGATCATGTCGTCACCACAGGTGTTGCAGATACGCGCGCAATCCAAACACGCCTGTATGCAATCAAGTCGATGCTGATCTACTGATTGAATCGATGTGGACATCCTCATAGCCCTCCCTCCTCTTGTACCAGTTTTCAGCCTATCCTACTGACATGCTGGCCAGTACTAGGGAAAACTCTCGAACCGTTAAAGGACGGGCGCAGACCTAGGGGTCTGACTAGCTGGGTATCGTGAAGAAAGTTGGGTAGGGTGTGCGGCAAGATGGTAAACATCGCGATGCACAACGCGGCGGAAGGGGGGGCGCTGTCGTCTCCTCCAACAGAGCCGGAAGGCTCTTCGCCCATACTCGTCCCTGGACACACCTGTTGGCGCATAGAGCCAGCGGAACGAAGCGCGTTCCTCGTTGACGGGGAGGCGTACTTCCAGGCGTTCCGTGAGGCGGCGTTGCGCGCGAAACACTCCATGATGATTGTCGGGTGGGATATCGATACCCAGGTCGAGCTGGTACGCGAAACCTCTGCCTCGTCGGAGATGCCGACCAAGCTCGGCGCGTTTCTGGTGGCGCTGTTACGCCGCAGACGCAGGCTTCGGGTGTCTGTTCTTAACTGGGATTATGCGGTGATTTATGCGCTGGAGCGGCAATGGATGCCTACGGCTGAACCGGGGTGGCGCGGGCATCGACGTCTCTGGTACCAGGTCGATGACCACCATCCGGTGGGCGCGTCGCACCATCAAAAACTCGTGGTGATCGATGATGCAGTCGCCTTTGTCGGCGGGCTTGATTTGAGTAAGTCCCGCTGGGATACGCGGGAGCACCTTTCCCAGAATCCTCGTCGTGTCGACGCCGACGGGGTCGTCTATGCCCCGTTTCATGACGTGCAAATGATGGTCAGCGGCGACGCGGCGTCGGCTTTGGGGGACCTCGCTCGCAACCGGTGGTTAAACGCGACCGGACGGCGACTGTCAGCGCCGCCCCCACGATCCGTCGAAGAGGTGTGGCCGCCGAGGGTGAACCCCGATCTGACGGAATGCCCGGTCGCCATCATGCGCACCCAGCCTCGATACGAAGAGCTGGAAGAGCAACGCGAGATCGAACAGGCCTATCTGAGTGCCATCAAACGCGCGCGTCGATCGATTTACATCGAGTCGCAATATTTCACGGCCCAGGTCATTAGTCGTGCGCTCGCCCAACGGCTGTCCGAGCATGACGGGCCGGATGTGGTGTTGGTGCTCC
>CAADGJ010000248.1 GCA_900696505.1 uncultured Nitrosospira sp. | reverse complement strand
GATACAGTTCACCGTTCGAACGCGGATGCGAACTTTTTTTCCTTCGGGCACGGATCCCTCCGTCCATTATGTCGTGATGGGCTCAGCTCTTGCGACGCAAGAATTTCTGACGCCGGCGCAACTTCTTATACTTGTGCTTGCGCATCTTCTTCCGGCGTTTCTTGAGGACACTCGCCATACATTCAATCTCCAACTGCTAGGCGCGGGAGTCTAGTGGGTTTCAGTTCAAAAAGCAAGTCAAGATTCTGACGTGTTGTCTGCTGTCGAATCATTCGAAGGGATCGGAAGTCAGTCACGGAAGGGCCAGGCCGTTGCTTGACCTCTTTCCGTCAAGATTCCTATACTGCGCCATGTTGACTTCTGCTGCGCGCCGTTCTCCCTGGATTGGTCGACTTCTCCTCGGTTTCGTGCTGATTCTGGGCGTGAGTTGCTCCGGAAAAACCATTCAGTATAAAGACGATCACGACCGTATTCTCCGGATCGATCAGGCCGTGGAGTCACTCAGGAAATCCTACGTGGAGCGGGACCGGAGCGCCTTGGAGGCGTTGCTTCTCCCGTCTGGGGGCCTGGACCAGGTGCAACGGGATATCCATAGCGATTTTGACACCTTTCGCGATATTCAATTGGAGTTTTCCATCGAGCGCATTTTGATTGAAGGCGACAACATCGATGTGTTTGTCCATTGGCAGGGCCAGTGGAAACGGGATCCCGGCGATGTCGGCACGCGCCAACGAGGCCACGGCCGATTGGCCTGGGTCGGGACACAATCGATTCTGCTTCGAGAGGCTCAAGGCGATCTGCCGTTCGGCATGGGGACACGAGCCAGCCTCAATGAAGATCCCGCTCGCAGCCAACCCAAACCCTAGCCATGTCAGCCCGCAGTGCATCGCCAAAAATTGAAACAGATTTTCTCGTCGTCGGGAGCGGGGTCGCGGGTTTGCGCGCGGCCATTGAATTGAGCCGAGCGGGACGTGTGTTGATGCTGACCAAGGGGCATCCCCTGGAAAGCAATTCCATGTATGCCCAGGGCGGTGTGGCCGTCGCACTCAGCGAAGAAGACGATGTCGGAAGCCATCTCACCGATACGTTAAAAGCCGGGCATGGCCTCTGTCGCCGCGAAGCCGTGCGGGTGTTGGTCGAAGAAGGGCCGGAGCGAATTCAGGAGCTCATTGCCTGGGGGGCCAAGTTCGACAAAATCGGCAAACGGTTTGCGTTTACCCGCGAAGCCGCGCACAGCCGAAGCCGCATCCTCCGCGCGCGAGGCGATGCCACCGGCAACGAGATGGTGCGCGCGCTCATGACCTATGCAGCCAGGCAGCCCCGCATTCAGCGATTGGATCGACGATTTACGGTCGACCTGGCGGTGGTCGATGGACGTTGTTGCGGCGCCATCGTGTTGAACGAAATGTCGGGGGAGCGCACCGTGCTGCCAGCCAGCGCAGTGGTCTTGTCGACCGGCGGAGCGGGCCAGGTCTATGCGCGTACGACGAATCCGGGCAACGCGACGGGCGACGGCATGGCAATGGCGCTGCGGGCCGGCGCGTTGCTGATGGATATGGAGTTCGTGCAATTCCATCCCACCTCGCTGTACCTGCCGTCGAGTCCTCCCTTCCTGCTATCAGAAGCCATTCGCGGAGAAGGCGGGCAGCTTCGGAACATCAAGGGCGAGTTATTCATGCACCGGTATCATCCGGACGGCGCACTGGCGCCGCGCGATGTGGTCTCCCGGGCAATCTGGTCGGAAATGGCCGCCACCCGTGCGCGTCATGTCTATTTGGATGTCACACACCTTGGCGCAGCCTTTGTGAAGCGCCGGTTTCCCACGATCTACGCGACCTGCCTGCGGTATGACATCGATATGACGGAGGAGTGGATTCCTGTCTCCCCCAGCGCGCATTACATGATGGGTGGCGTGTGGACCGATGTGCATGGCGCAACGACGTTGCCTGGGTTGTATGCGGCGGGAGAAGTGGCCTGCAGTGGCGTGCATGGGGCCAATCGATTAGCCAGCAATTCATTACTGGAGGGGTTGGTCTTCGGTATGCGGGCCGCGCAATCTGCCGTGGCCCATGCGGGCCATTTTTCCGAGTCAGTGCAGCTGCCGTCACTCGAAGAGCTCGAGCAGGGGCGACCGACTGAGCTCGATGATCCGGAAAAGCTCCGCAGTTCGCTGCGGCGGTTGATGTGGGGAAAAGTCGGACTCGTGCGTTCAGGAGATTCCTTGATCAGTGCCTCCGCCCAGTTGGTCCGCTGGATGCGCCTTCTTGGCAAACCCTTTTCGTCGCGCGCTGCGCTCGAGGTGAAGAACATGGTGCAGGTGGCGCGCTGCATCACGGATGCCGCCTTGTGGCGGGAAAATAGCGTCGGAGCCCATTATCGGTCGGACTTTCCCGAAGCCAAGCGGCAGGGGTGGCGGAACCATAGCCAGTTACTGTTAGGGGGTGGACAGGTTAACGGGATGCCGTCGAATGAGCGAGACCTCGTCCTTGCGACCGAGGCGCCTGTGGGACGTAAGCCCGGGAAGAAGACGTCCGGGCGTTCATGAGGAAGGTGCGATAGTACCCGAGAACTTTGACCACATACTGCCGAGTTTCAGGAATCGGTGGAAGCCCCTGATAGCGTTCCACCGCATGTTCTCCCGCATTGTAGGCCGCCAGGGCCAAGGGCAGATTGCCGTTAAATCGGTCCAGCAGCTGCCGTAAGTATTTCGTGCCCCCGCCGATATTCTCATCCGGATTGTATGAATCCCGCACATCGAAGCGCATAGCGGTCTGGGGCATGAGCTGCATCAAGCCGACGGCGCCCGCATGTGATACGGCCAGTGGATCGAAGTCTGACTCTGTTTTGATCACGGCCCGAATCAACGCCGGATGCAGGCGATGGGCGCGGGAGTGCCGGGCGATAACCGGATCCAATTCGCGGTCGGAAATAACGCTGCGCGAGCGAGGCAGTTCGGACATCACCCGCTTATATCGCGGATCATTCGGTACATTGGTCAGGGAAATGGTGCCGTTTGCGTCGATATATTGGTAGACCTCAGCCTGGACGGGTGCGTGTGTCAGCAAGAGTGTTGCGGACAGCAGAAGGAGGGGCATGGTGCGGTTGAATCGGGCCATCGGGGTTGAGGCGCCTGTGCCTGTACGGTGTGCTTTGCCGATGATTTAACCGTAGCAGTCGACCCCCAACCTGTCAAAAACCCTTACTCCTTCCTACCCCTGGCATTCCCTATAAGGCACTGATATCACGGGTAATAGCGGTGTGTGCGTCTAGGGGGCTGCTGCAAGAAACCGGGTTCGGCTGGCAGCGAAACGCGCCTGCAGGCGGCGAGTCAGGGGGCCGGGACGACCGTCACCGATCGGCCAGGCGTCGACGCGTGAAACCGGCATGACTTCCATGCTGGTATTGGTCAGAAAACATTCATCAGCCTGGCGGAGATCGGCCAGGTGGTAATGGCCTTCCTGAACTGGCAGGCCCTCCTCTTCCGCGAGAGTCATGACGATCGCTCGCGTGATACCGTCCAAGATACCGCAGTCCAGGGATGGCGTATGCACGGTTCCGTTCGAGATAAAAAAGAGATTACTGATCGTGCATTCGGTCAGTTCTTCGCGCCAGTTTAGAAATAGACTGTCAAAAGTCCCGGCCGCGATCGATTCGCGTTTCGCCAGAATGTTGTTCAGGAAATTCGTGGATTTGATGTGCGGTGACAGGGCTTCGGGCAGATTTCGCCTCGTGTTGGCAACGGTGAGCGTGACTCCGTCGCGAGACAGTGCCGGCGGGGAGGGATGGAGCACCTTCGTCAAAATGACAACTGTTGGACGGGGACAGAGTGCGGGGTCCAGCCCGATCTCTCCTTCGCCGCGTGAAATCGTAATGCGGAGATAGGCATCGACCCGATCATTGCCCACCTCATTGCGGCGCATGGCCTCATGGAGCAGGTCCGGCCATTGCGCGTCCGGAATCGGAATCGTCAGCCCGATGGCCTCTGCCGAGCGCCGAAGCCGGGCCAGGTGTTGGTCCCGCATGAAAATGCGAGAGCCGTAGGAGCGAAGCGTTTCGTAGACGCCGTCACCATAGAGAAATCCGTGATCAAACACCGAAACGACGGCTTGTTCTTTCGGCACGAATCGATCATTCAGAAACACCCACATCAACGGTCAGCCTCCAGGATGTGAAAAAAAGCGCCCGCCTTGGCGAGCGTTTCGTCATATTCTCGATCGGGATCCGAATCGGCCACAATGCCGGCCCCTACCTGCAGGTAGCCGCGGTCTTTCGTGAGAACCAACGTTCGAATGAGAATGTTCAGATCCAAATCCCCGCTCCAACTGAAATAGCCCAGCGCTCCCGTGTAGAG
>CAADGJ010000247.1 GCA_900696505.1 uncultured Nitrosospira sp. | reverse complement strand
TCACCGTCTCTGTTTCAAGCGGCGGATAGAGATCCTTCTTGGTCAAGCCAAGATACTTCTCCGGCTGGGAATAGATTTCCTTCGCCGCAATAATGCGCGCGACATAACGCATGGTTTCCCGCGGGCCGTGCATGCGCCAGAAATCCGTCACATGCTGCTCCTTGAGCAGTTTTCGCACCCGATCTTCGCCCGCGTTATAGGACGCCATGGCTAGGAACCAGTCGCCCTGCAGTTCCCGAAGATAGCGGAGATATTTGATGGCCGCTTCAGTGGACATCTCGAGATTGCGGCGTTCGTCAAGCCAGCGTTCATTGTGCAGCTTGTAGCGCTTACCCGTGGAGTTAATGAATTGCCATGGACCCGACGCTTTGGCTCGAGAATAGGCCGCGGCAATGCACTTACTCTCGACCAGCAACATGTATTTCAGGTCATCCGGCAAGCCGGTATCAGCCAGTTGCTTTTCAGCGGGGGCAAAGCACCGGCCCGTTCGCTTCGCCAGGATAATGCTTTCGCCTTGATCCTCGAGAAATTGATAGAACTCGTATTCGATGCGCTCACGCACCTGCCAATTATCCAGTGGAATCGACTGCCCGGCGAAGGTCAACTTGTCGGGCAGCTTGAATGAACTTAAGAAAAAGCGCTCGCCCTCGCGTTTGATTTCAGGAAGGATGACGAGCCGGTCTTCGAGCTCAGGGGCACCCTCCGGTTCGGCTGACAGGGAGCCTGTTCCGCGTTCGGGTATGGGAACGCGGGAGTCATCGCTCGCGCTCGGCGAAGAAGGCGCTGGGGCTTTCGAATCGAGAGAGACTTCTGCAAACAACGGTGCCAAGCCGAGCACCATCGTGACACCAACTACGAAGGCCCGAAGGCCCCAATCATTGTTCCGCATGCCCGACGTATCCTTTCATGACACTGAAAGACCCATGCTATCAACAAGCCCCTGATGGGACAAGAAACTCGTCGGTTTGATACACTCCACCATCATGTCGACACTCTCGATGCTCAATGCTGACATCATTGCCTGCACTCAATGCCCTCGACTGGTCAGTTACCGCGAATCCGTCGCGGCGACGAAGCGTCGGCAATATCGGGAGTGGCTGTATTGGGGAAAGCCGATTCCGGGATTTGGGGATCCACGTGCCCGACTGTACGTTTTGGGGTTGGCGCCGGCAGCACATGGAGGAAATCGAACGGGACGGGTATTCACAGGCGATCGCAGCGGAGATTGGCTGTATGAGGCCCTTCATCGATTCGGCTTTGCCAACCAGGCCACGTCCACCGATGTCGATGATGGCCTCGCTCTTACGGACTGCTATATCGGCGCGACTGTGCGATGCGCGCCGCCTGCGAACAAGCCCACGTCGGATGAGTTCACAGCTTGTCGCCCGTTTGTGTTAGGTGAACTGCGCCTGCTGGAGCACGTGCAGGTGGTTGTCGTGTTGGGCAAGATTGCGTTTGATCACTATTTTAAAGCGTGTCGCGAGATGGGGCGAGAACTGCCCTCACCCCTGCCTAAATTCGGTCATGGCGTTGCATATGAGTTAGCTTGGGGGGTATCCCTGATCGGCTCGTATCATCCGAGCCAGCAAAATACATTTACGGGCAAATTGACCAGGCCCATGTTTCACCGCATTTTTTCTGATGCGGCGAGCCGCCTTGAGGGGAACCGGCGTGGGTCCCCCTCGGGTTAGTTGCAACTACTTCTTCCCCATCGCGTCCCAGTCCGCCAGGAACTTCTTTAGACCGATATCGGTCAGCGGGTGTTTGACCAACTGCTGAAACACCGAATAGGGCATCGTGCAAATATGCCCACCCGCCAACGCCGCTTCGACGACATGCTGCGGATGCCTGACGCTCGCGACCAGGACCTGGGTCTTGAAATCATAATTCTTGTAAATCGTGACAATCTGCCTGATCAGCGCCATTCCATCTGAGCTGACATCATCAAGCCGGCCGATAAAGGGCGATACGCACCAGGCGCCGGCCTTCGCTGCCAGCAGCGCCTGCGTGGGAGAAAAGCACAGGGTCACATTGACACGAATCCCTTCGGCGGAAAGCTTCTTGGTAGCTCGAAGGCCTTCAGGAATAAGCGGAACTTTTACGACGATATTCTTGTGAACCTTGGCTAAATCCCGACCTTCTTTAATCATGGCCTCGGATTCGACACCGACGACCTCGGCACTAATCGGACCATCGACCATATTGCAGATTTCCAGCAACATTTCCTTGAAACTACGCCCTTCCTTGGCTACCAAAGATGGATTCGTGGTCACGCCATCAATAAGCCCAAGGTTGGCGCCTTCTTGAATTTCTTTGACGTTCGCCGTATCGAGATAAAGTTTCATGAAAGAGTCCTTTCTTTTCGCTTCAAATTTTCACGTTCTTGTGTCACGTTTTATTCTAGAAGCAAGTCAAAGGCAAGGCAACGGGTCAACTTTCCTATGATAGACTCGTTTGACACATCAACATCTCGCAGAATGTCCGCTTCAGCGCGGACCTAATCAGGAGGGCTAGCCGTATGCGCGCATCCGTTTGGCTTCTAGCCGTCGGCCTTCTCGTGGGTGCTTGCAGCCATAATCCTTACTTGGACAATTCATTGACCCGTTATCAAGGGAAAGACCGCGCGTGGATCGAAAAGGAATTGGGGCCTCCCGACGCAAAAACTACTCGCTTCTTCGGAGGAGAGAAGTGGACCTACAATCGAATTGCCGGGGGAAAGGCAGGACCGCCGCTGTTTAATTTCAAGGCGAACGAATGCCAGATGATCTTATTCTTTGATAAAGATGAGACCGTCTCGGACTCGACCTATTCAGGCTGCTAGCCAGAAAGCTGCTTCTCAAATGCGGCCGCACATCCGCGGCTGCAAAAAAAATAGGTTTGCCCACCAATGTTTTCTTTCACGGCATTCTCGCGAGGGACAAAGACGCGACAAACGGGATCTTGTACCATTTGGTTGCCGGAGAGTCTGCCATCTTTTGGTTTTTCCAGTGCACCATCCTGCCCAATCTTTCTGATCGCCCTCCGGATCAGGTAGTAAAGGACGATCAGCAGTACGGCAATCAGAAAGAATCTATACATTGTGGTACTTCCCTAACCTACCCACGAAATGTCCAGGGGTGATCCCTTCATTCATTCCCGCCACCTGGACATATTACGAGCATGGAACAATCCCTTAAGGGCATTACTAGGACCGAATGGCCCAGATACTTCCATGGCTATGAGGGCCTTTTCCCCTCGAGCAGACAGTACTTCAGATGGATGGTTTATCCTACAGCGTAATGTTATAAGCCATCCATGCATAAATGTGACAAATGCCGCGGAACAATGTTGCCGGAACGGGCGGTTGATCTGAATGCTGGTTTAGCGATCACGGTGCTGGCTTGCCTGAACTGTGGACGCCGAAAAGCAGCCGATGCGGAACCGAGACCGATCACGTCGCGACATTGAGCCGATGCAGTAACATTCGATCTTAGAGTGCTCACTTGCGATGAGTAGGGGGTAGCGACGTACCCTCTACAGAGTACCGTCCTCCTCTGGACTTCCGTACCACCCCATTGCACGATAAGCCTCCTCCGTTTCATACGGCCAACATACAGAGCCAACTGCTAGTTGCGCCGTGTCTTGAACGAACAGCACTCCTCCCTTATTCAATTCAGATTGGTTCAAATATAGGCGCAAAGGGACGGGATCCGCCGGCGCTTCCTCATGCGGAAATAGCCGTACACCTTGCCTGAGATCGAATTCGTTGGAAACAACTTACTTGAGACTCAACACATCCAGCATGTCATAAAGACCGGGAGGTTGCTTCACCAGCCATCTCGCGGCTCGTAATGCACCCCGTGCGAACGTATCTCGACTGCTGGCGCGATGCGTAAGCTCGATAC
>CAADGJ010000246.1 GCA_900696505.1 uncultured Nitrosospira sp. | reverse complement strand
GGGCCATGTCCGATGTCGTGGACGAGCGCGGTGATGCGCAGGAATTCTTCGACGAAGGCGGCAGAGGGAAGGTCGGGCACGGCGTTGCGCAAAAAGGGATACAGGTGTCGCGCGAATCGTCCGGCCACATGCATGGTGCCCAAAGAATGCACGAACCGCGTATGCTCCGCCGATGGATACACCCAGCGGGCGCTCTGGAGCTGATAAATGTAACGCAGCCGTTGAACCCAGGGAGAATCAATCAGGTCTTTTTCAGTTCGTTCTGATGGGTCTGGTGTCGCATAGGGCACGGTGAACGACACGTATTCGTGAATCGGATCGGCGATGAGGGCCGATCCGTCGTAGGGAGCCGGTGGAGTGGAGGATGGGAGTTTCATAGGGTCATGACCGACGAAGGATCTTAGCCCAGCCCTGAGGGCGGGGGCAAATGGGTGGCGCGTTCAACCGCTCTCGCACGGCGATATCTTGTGAGCAGCACATAGGCGATGGGGTACGCCAGCAGGCTGCCGGCGATGCTCAGGACCATTCCCCCGAGTACAAACGGCCAGGCATGTGGCGCTACCTGATGGTACAGGCCGGTGAATGACAAGTCGCTCCAGTCGAACGTAGGAAATTCTCGCATGCCGAGCAGGGTCGCGCCGGTCCAGTACGTCGCGCCGAGGATCGGAATGAGGGTCCAGGGATTATTGAGGAATGCTCCGGCGAGCAGCGCGACGACGTTCCAGCCGAACAGCCAGGCGCACAGGCCCACCATGATCATATGCAGGCCATACGCCGGCGAAAAGCCGATGAAGACGCCGACGGCAAAGGCCAGCGCGGTCCGATGCGGCGTTTCATCGAGATGCAGAATTTGGCGAAACAGCGATCGTACGTCGGCCATAAGTCGTCAGGTATCGGGCTCGTTACGTCGGCCTGCGAAAATGTTCGTAGCTGGTGAGTGGCAGGGGTCGTGTGGCGCCCGCGTCCGTCCTCAGTCGTAGACCGGCCGCCTTCGGCGTGATTGAACCGATACAGGTCATACGAAATCCGGTCTTCTTAACCAGTCGTTCAAACCGGAGCTGTTGTCCGCGAGGGACGGTAAACAGCAATTCATAATCCTCGCCTCCCTGAAGCGCGATCTCAACAGGGTCGAGGCCGCGAGCCATCGCATACGCTCGACAGGCTCGCGAAAGCGGCAGTGAACCGGCGATGATTTCGGCACCGACCCCGCTTTCCTCGCAGATATGACGAAGGTCACCAGTCAGGCCGTCTGAGAGATCGATGGCGGCCCCGGCGAGCCCATGTCGAACCAGCCACAGTCCCTCCGCGATGCGAGCCGATGGACGGTGATGCCGGCCTAGCAGAAACCGAGCATCTGTCGGTCGCAGTTTCGGCCGCCGCCGCGATGTCAGGAGATCAAGGCCGGCACGGGAGTCTCCCAGTGTTCCGGTGACATAAATCAGATCGCCGATGCGTGCGCTGCTACGTAGTAGCGCCTGGCGTGGTTTCACGACACCGGTGAGCGTGATGTTGAGAAACAGTCCTGTCTTGGAGGCAGACGTGTCACCGCCGATGAGGCGCACTCGATAGGGAGTACCGGCCTCCGTCATGCCGCGGTAGCGTTGTTGAATCTGCGTCGTCGAGCAGGCGGGCGGGATCGCAATTGAGACCAGCATAAACCGTGGCGTGCCGCCCATTGCGGCGATATCGCTGAGATTGGCGATGGCGGCGCGGTAGCCGATATCCCGGAAGGAGGAGGTCGTAGGATCGAAATGTACCCCCTCCGCCAGCAGATCCGTGGTGATGAGGGTCCATTCAGTTGACGATGTTTTGAGGATCGCGGTGTCGTCGCCGATCCCTTTGAAGACTTGCGGATCCGGTTGGGCAGCCTGAGCCCGCAGTTTTCGGATCAGGCCGAACTCACTGTGCATGGTGCTGGCCCGGCGGGTTCGGCCTGGCGGCATTACTCCACCTTCTTCCAGGCCGATTGCCGTACCACATATTCAGGGCTGGCGGCAGCAGTCCTCATGCAACACGGGTTACAGAGACAGTGAGCGGGTGGTCCCTGTCAACGCACGCCTGCGGCGTGGCGAGGCAGCTGGCTTTCGCTTGGAGGCCGTCACGGGCGAGGGTTTCTTCATCGGCGTTTTCGGTGCCGCAGCCGTAGCTTTACGCGAGGGAGCCCGCCGCAGGGCCGCCTTGATGACATCGTCCACCGTATCGACGAAGATCAATTCAATCCCTTTCAGGATATGTTTGGGGATCTCCTCCAAGTCCTTCTTGTTGCGTTTGGGAAGGGCAACGGTGGAAAGTTTGGCCCGTTTGGCTGCGAGGATTTTTTCTTTCAAGCCTCCGATCGGCAACACCCGCCCGCGGAGCGTAATTTCTCCGGTCATGGCAAGATCGCGCCGCACGGGGATTTGCGCCAGGGCGGACGCGATGGCAGTGGCCATCGTGATTCCGGCAGAGGGGCCGTCTTTCGGTGTCGCGCCGGCCGGCACGTGGATGTGGATGTCGTTTTTCGCAAAAAGGTCGGGGCTGATGCCAAGCGTCTTCTCGCGCGACCGCACGTAACTGAGTGCAGCTTGGGCCGACTCCTTCATGACATCGCCGAGATGGCCGGTCAGCGTGAGCTGACCCTTGCCCTTCATGACGGTCGCTTCGATGTACAGCACATCTCCGCCGCTCTCGGTCCAGGCCAGGCCGGTGGCGACGCCGATTTCGTCCTTCTCAAGCTCCGCCTCGGGAATGAATTTCGCCACGCCCAAATACTTGTTCAGGTTGGTCTGATCGATGGCATGGCATTCAGCCTTGCCTTCGGCCACCTTCTTGGCCACCTTCCGCATGAGGTTGGCCACTTCACGCTCCAGATTGCGGACGCCGGCCTCGCGCGTGTAATGGGAGATGACATGGCGAATCGCCGTCTCTGAAACGCGGATATGTTTCTCGGTAATCCCATGCTCGTTCATCTGGCGAGGAATGAGGTATTTCTGCGCAATCCCGAGCTTTTCCTCTTCCGTGTATCCGGGAATATCGATGACTTCCATACGATCCCGGAGAGCAGGAAGAATCGGATCCATCAGGTTCGCCGTCGTGACGAACATGACCTCCGTCAAGTCAAACGGCACGCCGAGATAGTGGTCGGTGAACGTGCTGTTCTGCTCAGGGTCCAGCACTTCCAGGAGCGCCGCCGAGGGGTCGCCACGAAAATCCATGCCGACCTTATCGACTTCGTCGAGCATGAAGACCGGGTTGTTCGTGCCCGCTTGTTTCATGCCTTGAATGATCCGTCCCGGCAGCGCGCCGACGTAGGTCCGGCGATGGCCGCGGATTTCGGCTTCGTCCCGCACTCCACCCAGGCTGATTCTGACGAATTCACGGCCCAGCGCCCGCGCGATCGATTTTCCCAGCGATGTTTTGCCGACCCCGGGAGGGCCCACGAAGCACAGAATCGGCCCCTTCATTTTTTCTTTCAGCTTGCGCACGGCCAGATACTCGACGATGCGCTCCTTCACCTTTTCCAGATCGTAGTGGTCCTCGTTCAGGACCTTCATCGCAGCCTTCAGGTCGAGGTTGTCCTTCGACTTTTTATTCCAGGGCAGCTCGACCATCCACTCCAAATACGTGCGGACTGTGGCCGACTCGGCCGTGTCCGGATGCATTTTCTCCAGCCGCTTGAGTTGCTTTTCAGTCTCTTTGAGCACCTTCTCGGGCATCTTGGCGTCTTTGATGCGCTTGCGGAATTCGGCCACTTCCTCCGCCCGCTCGTCCAATTCGCCCAGTTCTTTTTGGATGGCTTTCAGCTGCTCGCGCAGGAAATATTCCCGCTGGGTCTTGTCCATCTCGCCTTTGGCCTGCGCCTGAATTTTCTGCTGCATCGAGAGGACATCGATTTCTTTCGCGAGGATTTCGCTGATCTGCCGCAGCCGCTGGATCGGGTCCACAATTTCCAGCACCGCCTGGGTGATGTCGACTTTCAGCCCCAGGTTGGAGGCCACCATATCGGCGAGGCGTCCCGGATCCTCAAGGTTTTCGATCACGACCATCACGTCCGGAATCAGGACCTTGCCGAGGCTGACGATCTTTTCGATCTGCTCCTTGACGGTGCGCATAACTGCCTCGGTCTCCAAGGTGGAGCCGGGCTGCTTCGTCTCGACAAGTTTTTCAATTTTGACGGAGTAGTAGGGATCGTTCTGGATATATTGTTCGATCCGTCCCTTGGCGAGGCCTTGCACCAGAATCTTGATCCGCTCATCGGGCAGCTTGAGCATCCGCATGATGATGCCCACTGTTCCCACCGAATGAATGTCCTCCGGTTGCGGGTTTTCCACATCCAGGGATTTTTGTGTCGCCAGGAACAGCATCCGGTTCCCCGCCAGCGCCGCCTCGATCGCCTTGATCGACATTTCGCGGCCGACGAACAGGGGGAGCACCATGTAGGGAAAGACGACGATGTCTCGGACGGGGAGGAGTGGAAGCTGATCGGGCGGTTCGAGGTTCTGATTGCTCGAAAAATCTTGTTCTACTGCTTCAGCCATGAGGCTCCAGTCTGCTGGTGTATGGTCTCAGTGACGATGTCGTGCGAGGGCACGGTTCGGGTGACGGTGATCCATCATGCCCGGGGCTAGGTTGTCGCGCGCCCTCGACCCGGGCCGCGGCGACGGACGTCGGCGGTAGTCGGTCGGAGTCGCTGCTGCAGAAAATCGCCGAATGCAGGTCCCAAGGACGGGTTTTTCAGGGCCAATTCCACCGTGGCGATGAGAAATCCAAGTTTGTCGCCGGCATCATGCCGCTGCCCTTCGACTTCGTGCGCGAACATCGGCGTGTTCTTCACGAGTTGCCGCAGGGCATCCGTCAATTGGATTTCGCCGTTCTTGCCCGGAGGGGTCTTGCGGAGGATCGGGAAAATTTCCGGTGGCAGCACATACCGTCCGATGACGGCAAGATTCGACGGCGCATCGGCGGGCGCAGGTTTTTCAACGAGGTCTTCCACCCGGTGCAGCCCGCTCCGCACCTTGCGGGCCGAGATGATGCCGTACCGGCTGACTTCCTGCTGCGGGACTTCCTGCACGCCGAGCACGGCGCCTTTGCGCTGCTTGTAGATATGGATCAATTGCGCGAGACCGGGAACCGCCGCATCGATGATCTCATCACCCAGGATGACGGCGAACGGTTCATCGCCGATCAGATGCTGCGCGCACAAGACGGCATGACCCAGCCCCATGGCTTCCGGCTGGCGGACGTAGCAGAAGTTCGCCAGATTGGAAATGTGCCGCATCTGGTTGAGGACCTGCCCTTTGCCGCTGCCCTTGAGATTTTCTTCGAGCTCAAGGGAACGATCGAAGTGGTCTTCGATCGCGCGCTTGCCTCGCCCCGTGATCACGATGATGTCTTCGATGCCCGACGCGACCGCTTCTTCGACGACGTACTGAATCAGCGGTTTGTCGACCAGCGGCAGCATCTCTTTCGGGGAGGCTTTAGTGGCGGGAAGGAAGCGTGTGCCCAGTCCGGCAGCGGGAATAATCGCTTTACGTACGTCTGTTCTTGTCATAACGGCGATAGTATGTGATGGGGTACATGAAGTCAAGATTTCGTCGGCTCTTTTCGATCGCTGACGGCGCGCCGCTGCGCAGGGAAACTCCTTTACATTGAAAAATGTGCTCAATATAATCCGAGAGTTTTTCTGCAGACGTGCGGTGGTGCTGCAACGAACGCGGCGCATCGGTGACTCTTATGACGACAGTTCGCGTCCCTTCGCCCGACCATCGGTTCGCGGCAAGACACGCGGCATGGCATGTGACGATCTCTCATCCTGAAGGTCGAACGAACCAGTGCTTGCTCTCCCAGACGGTACGGAAGGATTACGGTGACCAAGTCGGGAGGCAGGCGGGGGGTGCCGATTCTCGTCCTTGTCCTGGCGGCGCTGTTCGCGATCGGCGAAGCAGAGTGGGTGCGAGCCCAAGTCAGTGCCCCACTGGTCAATTCCGTCACCATCCGTGGTCAGAAACGCATTGAACTGCAGGCGATCCAGGGGCGTCTCACCCTCAAGGCCAACGATCGGTTTACTCCAGACGCGCTCCGGGAACAGGTCAAGATTCTCTACGGAACCGGCTACTTCGAGGATGTGCAGGTGGAAACGGAGACGGCCGATGGCGGCGTCGCCGTCGGTTTCATCGTCCGTGAGAAACCCTTCATTACCGAGATTGTGTTCGATGGCAACGAGGAATTGAGCGACGACAAGCTCAAGGAAAAAATCACGATCAAAAGCCAAACCTTTCTCGACCAGCAGCAGGCGAAGGAGAGCGCAGAGAAGATCCGCCTCGCTTACCAGGAAGACGGCTTCTACAATTGCCAGGTCATTCCGGTGATTCAAGCCGTCGATGAGGACCGCAAGCGGCTGACCTATTTCATCAAGGAAGGCACCAAAGCGAAAGTCCGACGGATCAATTTCGAAGGCATGCGCGCGGTGACCAAAGAAGAAGTCTTTAAAGTGACGGCCACCCGCGAGTGGATTCCCTGGTACGGTCTGATTACGCAACTGAAGCTGCCGTCGCTGCTGTCGGATGCCGGTGTCTTGAAGCGCGAGGAGTTGGGCAACGATATCGAGCGTATCCGCGAAGTCTATTTGAACAAGGGCTACTTGAACGTGCAGATCAGCCAGCCGACGCTGGAACTGAGCGACGACAAGAAGTGGTTCGAAATCAGCTATTCGGTCGTCGAAGGGGAGCCGTTCATCGTGCAGGAAGTCGGGTTCCGCGGCAACACGGTCTTCGAGGATCATGAATTGCGTGAAGGTTTGGGAATCCGCCCGGGCGAAATCTTTCAACGGGCCAAGATCCGCGGCGAAATCACGCGCATTACCGATCTCTATGGCGCGAAAGGCTACGTCTTCTCGGATGTGGTGCCGAACGTGACGCCGGACAACAATGCGCGCACCGCGACGATCACCCTCAACGTCAAAGAGGGCGAGATGATGCGGATCCGCGAGATCCATGTCACCGGCAACGACAAAACGCGCGACAATGTCGTACGCCGGGAACTGCGCCTGGATGAGCAGGACGTCATCGATACGCTGGCCTTGAAACGCAGCTTTCAGCGATTGAACAACCTCAACTTTTTCGAAACGGTGGAAATTCTTCCTCAGCAGGTTGATGTCGACAAGGTCGATCTCAATGTGAAGGTCAAAGAAAAACCTACCGGCCAGTTCAGCATCGGCGGCGGATTCAGCACTCTCGATAAACTCGTCGCGATTGCGGACATCACGGAAGGCAACCTGGGTGGGAACGGCTGGTTGGGGCGTATCCGCGGGCAATTGGGGCAGCAGCGGTCCTTGGGACTCGTGACGTTCCGGAATCCCTACGTGAACGATTCGTACAATGCCCTTCAGCTCGATATTTACCGGTCCATGACCAACTATATTTCCTACTTCGAGTCCAAGTCCGGAGCCAGCGCCACGTGGAGCCGATGGCTGTCGGAGTATGTCAATGGAAGCATCAGTCTCTTCGGCGAGCAGCTCAAGTACAGCGATCCGCAAGAAGGGTTGTGCCCGGATCTGATTCCGCTGATCTGCCGCCAGCTCGGGACGCAATCGTCCACCGGGTTCCGTACGTCGTTGTTCCGTGACACGCGTGACTATTATCTGGATCCTCGCACCGGATGGCGCTTGAGCGTCGGTGCCGACTACGGAACACCCGCGCTCGGAGGATCGAACCATTTCTATAAAGTGTATTTCGACGTCATCAAGTACACCCCGCTGGTCTATGACACGCGGTTCTCGGTACATGTCCGATACGGGCAGACAGAGGGGATCGGGGGCCGGCCCATTCCCCTCACCGAGCGGTTCTTCGTCGGAGGCATCAATACGATGCGCGGATTCGTGTTCGGCCGTGCAGGTCCCGTGACGCCATCGGGCTCGCTCCTGGGTTCCGCCAAGGAGCTCATTTTTAACAACGACTTTATCTTTACGATTTCGTCCGAGGCGAAGTTGAACGGGGTGTTCTTCTTCGATTACGGAAACGGATTCGACGACAACGAGCCGGTGCAGTTTAATAAGTTGCGGAGTGCGGCGGGATTTGAAGCCAGGTGGATTTCTCCGTTCGGGCCCTTGCGCGCGGCGTACGGAATCAACCTCGATCCCCGGCCGACCGAGCGTATGGGCGTCTTTGAGTTTACGATCGGATCGTTGTTCTGATGCAGGTTCTGTGGCGCGGGTGTAGGAAAGGAATTGAGCGCATGCGTGGACTGGTAGGCTGGAAAAGCGTGCGAGGAGCCGGATGGAATGGACTCTGCCTGGCGCTTCTGGCCGTCACGCTGCTGGTCGGCGGATGCCGCTCGAATCCCTCGACGGTACCGACGTCCACACGCATCGGTGTGGTGGATCCTCAGCGTATTCTGGGCGAAACCAACGCCGGGAAACGAGCGAAGGACATGTTGGCCTCCTTCGCCAAGAATCGGCAGGCGCTGATCGAGCTCGAAGAAAAAGAACTTCGCCGGATGGAAGAAGACTTCGTCAAGCAAGGCAGCGTGCTCAGCGCGACTGCCAAACGTGAACGGGAAGAGCAGTTCCGGCGCCGGATGGCGGAATATCAGCAAAAAGTCACTGATCTGAACCGCGAAGTGCAGGACAAGCAGAAGGAAGTCTTGGACGGATTCCGGGATAAGATCGAATCCCTGTCGGCCAAGGTAGCCAAGCGATTGGAACTGCAGGCTATTTTCGACCGCGGGCGCGGGGGACCGACGCTTTATTTTGATGAGGCGGTGGATGTGTCGTCGCAGTTGATCGAGGAGTTCAACAAAACGTATCCATGAGAGGGAATCCATGAACGTACGTAACTGGATGGCGGCCGGTGTTCTACAAATCCTTGTGGCCTGGGCGGCGCAGCCGGTCTTGGCTGCCGATCACCTCAAGGTGGCCATGATGGATCAGCAACAGGTCATCGAGCGCAGCGTCGCCGGGAAACGCGCCTTAGAGGAACTGAAGAGTTATTCCACGACGCGCCAGAAGATCATCGATTCCGACGATCAGGAATTGAAGGATCTGGAAAAGGGCATGCAGGATGCCTCGTTGTCGGAAGATGCACGCAAGGAAAAGCAAGAGCACTTCAGGACGAAACTGGAGGCCTACCAGCGCCGCATTCAGGACTTCAATCGCGAGGTGCAGGAAAAGCAGCGCGGCATGGTGGCGGAGTATGCCCAGAAGATTCAAGCCGCTGCAGCGGCGGTCGCGCAGAAGGAAGGCTATACGGCTGTCCTGGACAAGGGCAGCGAGTCGACGGTGAAGATCGTGATCTACAGTCACCCGTCGGTCGATCTGACGGAACAGATCATCAAGGAATTCGATCGGCAGAACAAGTAACCGTCGATCGTAATCGTCTACGCAACACAGGAGGCGGGGCTGATGTCAGTGATGGACAACGTTGAGATTCAATCGATCCTTCCCCACCGGTATCCGTTTTTGTTGGTCGACCGCATTCGCGAACTCGATCCTGATCGCCGGATTGTGGGTATCAAAAATGTCACGATCAATGAGCCGTTTTTTCAGGGGCACTTCCCGGGGCGTCCGGTCATGCCAGGCGTGCTGATCCTCGAAGCGTTAGCCCAGGTCGGCGGCGTGCTTGCGTTCAAATCGCTCGGTGCAGTGGGGCGACCGGTCGTGTATTTGACCGGAATCGACGGGGCGAAGTTCCGCAAGCCTGTCGTGCCCGGCGATATTCTGCGCTTGGAGGTCGACGTGCTCAAGAAACGTGCTCCATTCTGGAAGATGCAGGGCAAGGCCTTTGTCGATACCGAATTGGTCTGCGAAGCGGAAGTCACGGCCATGGTGATGGACGAAAAGGCGGCCGGCGAGAAGGCCGCGGGGTAGAGGCGCAGTTTCCCCACCCACCGGCGGGGAGTGCAGGGAACCACAGGCTGTGTACACGCTGTTCAGCGAGATTATGCGCATGCTGACCGGTGTTTCGGCGGCCTGCCAGAGGGCGAGGAGGTGTGAGTGAAGATTCATCCGACCGCGGTGATCCATCCGAAAGCGGTGCTCGCAGATGACGTGGAAGTCGGGGCGTATTCCGTCGTCGGTGAACACGTCACGATCGGTGCCGGTACGCGTGTGTTGTCTCATGTGTCGATCGACGGGTGGACCGATATCGGCGAGCGGTGCGAACTGCATCCCTTCGTATCGGTGGGCGGGCCGCCTCAACACATGCAGTACAAAGGCGAGCCGACGAAGGTCGTGATCGGTCACGACAACATTCTGCGGGAGTATGTGACGGTCAATCGGGCTACTGTTCAGGGTGGCGGTGTGACCACCGTGGGCCATTCCAATTTCTTGATGGCCTATGTCCATGTCGCGCACGATTGCCATCTCGGCAATCATCTCATTCTGGCGAACGCGGCGAGTCTGGCCGGGCACATTTCCATTGGCGACCATGCCATTATCGGCGGGCTCTCCGGCATTCACCAATTCGTACGTATCGGTGCCTACGCCATGGTTGGGGGTTGTTGCGCGCTCGGCCAGGACCTCCCGCCGTTCATGCGAGCGGCCGGTGGCTACCGCGCCCGCATGTATGGATTGAACTCGATCGGGCTGCGCCGGCATGGATTCTCGGCCGAACGGATTGCGGCGTTGAAGAAGGCTTATGAGGTACTGTTTCGCTCCGGGCATCGTGTGGCGGAAGCGGTCAAACTGGCGCGGGAGCAGTTCGGTGCGAGCCAGGATGTTCTGCAGGTCGCCGACTTCATGCAAGGGACGAAACGGGGTATTTGCCGGTCGGTGGGCAAAGATCAGGAAGGCGAAGAGGAATAACAAGGGTGGGCGGACGTGCAGCGCATGACAGTCAGGCGCCCGAGGGCCAGCGGATCGGACTAATCGCGGGCAACGGCCGGTTTCCGATCATCTTTGCCGACAATGCGAAACGCCTCGGGTACTCCGTCTTTGCGGTGGCGCATGAAGGGGAAACCGATCCGGAATTGGCCCAGCACGTCGACAACATCCATTGGATCAAGATCGGGCAATTCGGCAAGTTGATCGACGCGCTCAAGGGCGACGGCGTCCAGCAGGCCGTCATGTTGGGCGGCATCAAGAAAACGCACGTCTTTACCACGGTCCGTCCGGACTTCCGCGCGTTGGCGCTGGCGGCCAAATTGATCCATCTCAAGGACGACGACATTCTTCGCCGCGTTGCCGAGGAAATCGAACAGGAAGGCATTCGAATCTGCGAATCAACCTTCGGCCTGCAAGGGATTCTCGTCGAAGCGGGCACGTTGACACGGCGCGAGCCGAGTAAAAAGGAATGGGAAGACATCCGTTACGGCTGGGATGTCGGCAAGCAGATCGGCGCGTTGGATATCGGCCAGTGCGTCGTGGTGAAGGATCGTGTGATCGTCGCCGTCGAAGCCGTGGAGGGCACGGACGGAGCGATTCGTCGAGGTGGTGAATTGGCACAGGGGGGAGCGGTGGTCGTCAAGCGCTGCAAACCTCAGCAGGATCTCCGCTTCGATCTTCCCGCCGTGGGCCCGCGCACGATCGAAGTGATGGAAGCCGTCAAAGCCTCCGTGCTGGAACTGGAAGCCGGACGCGGCATTCTGCTGGATCGCGACGACACGATTGCGAAGGCGAACCGCGCAGGGATCGCTATCGTCGGGATGACATGAAGGCACACGCGATGGATGCAGAAGCCGGCCTCGTCAGACAGGAGAAGGCACGATGACGGCGCTTCGTGCCGGGGTGATCGGCGTCGGCCATCTCGGGCAGCACCATGCGAGGCATTATGCAACGCTCCCCGGCGTCACGCTGGCCGGTGTGTATGATGCGTCGCCGGACCGCGCCAAGCTGATCGCCGAGCGTCATGGCGTGCAGGCCTGGACGAATCTCGGCGAGGTGCTCACGCAGGTCGACCTCGTCAGCGTTGCAGCCCCGACCTCTGCCCATTTCGCGGCGGCCAAGGCCTGCCTGGAAGCCGGCAAACATGTCCTGGTGGAAAAGCCGATTGCCGTGACCTCCGCCGAGGCCCACGAACTCGTCGAATTGGCCGCCCGGCGCGGATGCCTGCTGCAGGTGGGACATAGTGAGCGATTCAACCCGATCATGCAGCGCATGCGTGCGTCTATCGAACGTCCGGCCTTCATCGAAGGCCATCGGCTGAGCGCGTTCGGCGAACGGGGCACCGACGTCGATGTGGTGCTCGATCTCATGATTCACGATCTGGATCTCGTGCTGTCGTTTCAGCCCGGTCCGGTGGAGGAAGTCCGCGCCGCCGGCGTGCCCGTGCTCTCCTCCAATATCGATATCGCCAATGCCCGTATCGCGTTTGCGAGCGGATGCGTGGCGAATCTGACGGCGAGCCGCGTGTCCACGAACAAGATGCGCCGGTTGCGATTCTTTCAACGCGACCGTTATGTCTCGATCGATTTTCAATCCCGTCAGGCGATGGTCTCGCGGCGGGTGCAGGGTACTGGGCCGCGGCCGACGATCGATGTGGAAACGTTCCAGGCCGGGGACGAGGAGCCGTTGCGGCTGGAACTGGAATCCTTCATCCATGCCGTGGCCACGGGATCGCGTCCTGTCGTGTCTGGTGAGGACGGCGAGGCCGCGCTCAACCTGGCTGGCCGGGTGTTGGACGCCATTGGTCAATTCACGCAGCGCCATTCCGCCGGCGACGTCTCTGCGGCGGCATTCGGCCATGACAGTCTCTAGGGGGGCCACGTCGATGTTGGTCCGCCTGAGCAGAGCGACATGCCACGTATCTTAATCGTGACCGGAGAGGCCTCCGGCGATCTCCACGGAGCCCATTTGGTCAAGGCATTGAAGGAGCTGGCTCCGTCGCTCCAGATCGTGGGAATCGGGGGGGCCTCCATGCGGGCGGCCGGCGCGGAGCTGGTGAAGGATATTCCTCAATTGGATGTCATGGGACTCATCGGTCTGTCTGCGGTGAAGGCCATGCTGCAGAGGATTTCCCGCATCCGCGCATTGATCAAACGGGAGCGTTGGGATCTCGTGGTCCTGATCGACAATCCCGGACTGAACTTCCATTTTGCCCGGGTCGCCCGAGCCTGTCGCCTGAAGGTTGTCTGCTACATTGCGCCCCAAGTGTGGGCCTGGCGGCGTGGCCGGATGCGGTGGATTCAGCAGCGGGTCGACCATGTCCTTGCGATTCTGCCGTTTGAGGAACCGCTCTATAAGAAGGCCGGCGTGCGCTGCACCTTTGTCGGTAATCCGATCCTCGACGAAGTGGCCTCAACGTACGACCGGGAGGCGTTACGCCGCCAATTCGAGCTGTCGGATGCGGGGCCGGTTATCGGGCTCTTTCCTGGCAGCCGCAAAGCCGAATTGCTGGAACATGTCCCCCTGCTGATCGAGACGGTGAAGCGGCTCGCGCAACGCCACCCCACCCTGCAATTTATTCTGGCGCAAGCGTCATCGGTGCAGGACCAGTTTTTGGCGGATCTCTTGAAGGACAGTCCGGTTCCCATCAAAGTCTTGCGTAACCAGGCAAGCGAAGTGATGGCTGCGTCGGATCTGCTCGTCGTCAAATCGGGAACCTCTACATTGCAGGCAGCGGTGGTGGGAACGCCGATGATTTTGTTTTATCGTGCCCCCTCCTGGGTGACGTATCGATTGGCGCGCCTGTTGATCCGGGTGCCCTGGATCGGGCTGGCCAATCTGGTCGCAGACCGGGGAATCGTCCCTGAGCTGATTCATGACGAAGCTACACCGGAACGCTTGGCTCAAGAGACCGAACGGCTGCTGGCGGATCCTCGCGCCTATGCGGAGATGAAGGCCGCCCTGTTGTCTGTGCGGCAGGCGTTAGGCACGCCGGGGGCCTCCCGACGAGCTGCCGAAGCCGTGCTCGCTGAGTGCCGATCATGAAACACTATCTGCGCCTCCTCGCATATCTGAACCCCTATCGATTCCGCTTGGGCGCCGCATTCGTGTGCGCGCTGCTCGTGGCCGGCTTGTCCGCCGCTTATGCCTGGCTGGTACGTCCCGTGCTCGATGGCCTGTTCATCAGCAAAGATGAAAGCCTGCTCCTCGTCCTCCCGGTGGCAATTTTGCTCGTGGCGGTGCTCAAGGGCGTGTTCAACTATGGTCAAAACTATCTGATGAATTATGTCGGCAATCAGGTGATCGGCGACATCAGAGAGCAGCTCTTCTCCAAATTGGTTCGCTTGCCTGTCCACTTTCACGATACGAATACGTCAGGACGGCTGGTCTCGCGGGTCATCAACGATGTAAATCAGATGGCCAATGCCGTCGCCGGGGTGTTGAAGGATCTGTTTCAGCAGGGGCTGACGTTTCTGGCGATGATCGGGGTGATCATCTATCAGAACTGGAAGTTGGCCATGGTGTCCATGATCGTGGTGCCGCTGTCCGTGGTCACGATGGCGCGGATGGGCAAAAAGTTGCGAGGACTCGCCACACGCGGACAGGAACGTATGGGAGACATGGCGTCGACTCTTCAGGAAGCCCTGGCCGGTATCCGGATGGTCAAATCCTTCGGCCGGGAGGAAGACGAGGCCAAGCGTTTTCGTCAGAGCAACGACGCGTTCATCCATACCACAATGAAAGCGATTCAGGTTTCTTCCCTGGGTTCCTCCCATATGGAAGTGATCGGCGTGCTCGGGGTGGCGGGGATCATCTGGTACGGCGGCTATCTGGTGATTCACGATGAAATGACTCCCGGCGCCTTCTTTTCCTTCCTGGCCGCCATGTTCATGGCCTACACGCCCATCCGACGATTGTCAGGCGCGAACAACACGGTGCAGCAGGCCCTCGCGGCTGCAGAGCGCGTCTTTGACGTGCTGGATCTGCCGACGGAACAAGTGGCCAGTGGCGGGCAGACGGAGTTGCCGCAAATTTCCCGTTCGCTCGAATTCCGGCAGGTCGCCTTTCAGTATGAAGGGCAGGGGGATGCGGCCCTCAAAGCCATCGATTTGACGATACGGGCGGGCGAGGTCATTGCGCTCGTGGGCAGCAGCGGCAGTGGAAAGACCACGTTGGTGAGTTTGCTCCCGAGATTCTACGATCCCAGTGGCGGGCAGATTCTGATCGACGGTGTGGACATCCGGAACTGCACACTGCAATCGGTGCGTGGACAAATTGGAATCGTGTCGCAGGAAGTGGTGCTGTTCGACGATACAGTGCGCAATAACATCGGGTATGGGCGGCAGGGGGCCACGATCGACGACGTCATGCAGGCCGCGAAGCTGGCCTACGCACATGACTTTATCAGCCGCATGCCGGACGGCTACGAGACGTTGATCGGAGAGCGCGGGCTCAAATTATCCGGCGGCGAGCGCCAGCGCCTGGCGATTGCCAGGGCGATTCTGCGCGACCCTCCCATTTTGGTGCTGGATGAGGCAACGTCGGCGTTGGATACGCAATCTGAGCGCATCGTGCAGATGGCCCTATCCAACCTGATGCGGAACCGAACGACCCTGGTGGTCGCGCACCGGCTGTCGACCATTCAGAATGCCGATCGTATTGTGGTGCTCGACCGCGGGACGGTCGCGGAAATCGGGACGCATGACGAATTGCTGCGCAAAGGCGGCC
>CAADGJ010000245.1 GCA_900696505.1 uncultured Nitrosospira sp. | reverse complement strand
GCGAAGTTGCTCCGCTTCCGCCGTACTCTGCTGGTAGCTCAGCAACACGGAGCAGCCCTGTGAAATGAGCGCTTGCGCGATGGCGGCGCCAAGACCGCGGCTTCCCCCGATGATCAGCGCGCGCTTTTCCTTCAATTGTTCGGATTCCGGTAGCAGGTCGCTGATGCGTCGAAGCGAAGATCGAGGAGAATCCTGTCGCACGAATGCCGACATGTGAGCCGTCGCATAGGGGAGCGAGCCGGCAGAAAGGGTACCCCGACATCGCAAGAGATCATATCGCTCATCGAGGTCTTCAACGGTTGCATCGTAGGAGAACGGTTCTTGGCCTGGTGGTTCTACATCGTGAAAATCAAGCGTCAGCCGCCAGAACACCGCGCGTTTGCCGGGAAGGTGCATGCCTACGACATAACTCGCCCACATCATGGCCGCAAGCTGGTATAGGCTCGCGCCTTTTCCCTCGAGCTCCCAGCGGTCGACCACCTGCGCGAACGCTTCGGTGTGTGGCGCATAGGTGCCGGTCACGCGAGTGCCCGGAAGGAGGGAGTCTTTTTTTCGATCTTCCGGCTCCGTAGCGCAAGATGTCTCCGAGAAGCGCCGTGATTCAGAGTTGCCCTGTCCTGGCATGAAGGCGAATGTCGCTGTCATCATCAGACGAGTCGTATCATAGAGTTTGACGCGTGCGTTGTCTGTCGACGATTCGATGATGTCGAGACGATAGGGCACGTCGAGGCTGAGGGGATTACGAAATTCGACCGAGAGATGCTGCAGCTGCCTGCCATGGCGTGTCGAAAGATGACCCAATCCCGCCAGGAGACTCAACACGCCGAACACCACTGGTTCGGCATAAGGCGTCGTGCGGGCATAGTCCTCGGAAATGTGGAGAGGGTTTCTGTCGCGACTCGCCGCGCTGAAGCATGCAAGATCCTGTTTCGTAAAGCGGACGGTTATCATATGAGGCAGGAAGCATTGAGTCGAACTCGACAAGTCAGGGCGTGCCATCAACGGATTCCCATGCATCGACGCGTTTCACAAACGGATTGGCAATCGGGCCGTTCGCTGTCAGGTCATACCGCCACACGTGATGCGCATTGATCTGGTTGAAGGGCTCGAAACCGTGCTTCGCATAGACATCCGCCGCCATCGCGTTCTTCTGGGTCGGGATATACGTGCCTTGAAGAATCGTGCAGCCGAGTTGGGCGGCATGCCGGCAGAGGTGTTCCAGCATGGTGGCCTCGACGGATCGGCCGATGACCCGGCAACTCATGAGCCAGGTGTCGATATCCAGAACCTCGCCCCGGCATTGCGCAATCATGACACTGACCAGGCCATGATCCGTGTAGCGGTCTCGCAGCCGTAAGGCGAGGTGCACGTAATCGGTGCTCTGGATGAAGGCGGTCAACTGCGGCATGCCGTGTCGTCTGGTGGTCAGATTGAACTGGTTGGTCTTGCCGATCAGTTGCGCGATTCTCGGCAGCTGTGATTCTTCGAAGGGCGTCACGATCGCCTGCATGCGGAGGCTGAGATAGAAATCCTCGATCGACCCGGCCGCAGCCTCCAACTCTTTGATCTGCGCCCTGGCTCGATACTGGTCGGCTCGCTCACTATCCTCGGCCGTCAAAGAGGCGGTTTCGAGCGACAGGTACTGCGACAGGGCCCTGGTGTAATAGGCCGGATCGTCAGGCAACGCAAGGACATCGACCTCGGGAAGAAATTTGCGGACAATGTCACGTTCGACCGGGTTATCGTCGACAAACACGAGACTATCCAGCCCGATCTGTAGGGTGTCGGCGATCCGGCGGATGTTGTCCGGCTTGGATTCCCAATTCGCGATGAAAAGGGCGATGTCCTGCAGCCTGAGCCGCATCTCAGGATGTTTTTCGAACGGATGAATGGCATCGGCATGGTTATTCTTTGAACAGACGGTCAGGATGACGCCTTTCCGTTTCAGCTTGAGGAGATATTCCTGAAACGCCACGAATGCCTCGCCTTCCGGTCCCTGTCCCAATTTGATTCCGGCGAGACCTTCTTCCGCGATCACTCCGCCCCATAGCGTGTTGTCGAGATCGAGTACGAGGCACTTACGGCTCAAGCCAAGGTCCGCGGCGATCACAGCCGCCGTGTGCCGTGCGAGCAACGGTAGCGCCTCGAGCGCCACAGCCTGTTTGGAAAGGTTCCAATATCGCGGATCGCACCACTGCTGTTTTCCGATGAGCGCCGACAGACGTTCGCAATCCACCAGGGACACGCCAAGTCCCGCCGAATCCCCTAACCGCATATTCACGGCCTGCGTCATCCTGTACCGAGATCCGGGAAGTCTGGTCGCGAGATGGCCGGTGGGCACTTCGCAGGGCAGCGCAAAGTTATGCTGTACGACGCGAGCCTGCGCCCGTTCTGCGACCAGCTTCCAGAGTGTCGTCCATCGGTCGACCTCAGCTTGAATGTCCTGGTCAGGCGTTGAGCTGTATTCGGGGAGCCGGAGATCTCCTTCGTGAACCGCAAGGATGACGATATCGGGGGCGAACGCGTACAGCCGGCTCCCCGGATCGATGATGTCTTGCTGGTATTGTCCGTAGTGGCTCTCGTAGAGATCGATATGAATGCCGACCCTGGCAGCGGCAAGCTGTAATAACGGGCAGAATTGAGTCGTGGTGTAGCTACTCACCATGGCGACCCTGGTTGATCGCAATGCAGACCATCCACCTTGGCCCGCATGACGTTGGAAGAGCGTCCAGCCGGTCAGCCACGATGTGTAATCATCACCCGCTTCAACCAGGGAAAGGGCCCATCGACAGGCTTCGGAATGGTGATCGAGACGATCGTAACATCGCGCGAGTTTCAAGCAGAGCGCGGGAGAGGGGGGAAAGGTCACCGCCTCGAGATAGCAGCGAATGGCCTGTTCCAGTTGGCCTTGCTTGCGATAGGCGTCACCGCGTGTCTCAGGCGTGGCGGAAGAGGTGGGCTGCTGCGGCGAGACAATGCCGGTAGGGGTCATGCTCTGCTGGCTCACCTGTTTTGAGACATTCCCTCGACGACGTGGGCATCGGGGGCATTGGCCAGCCGTATCAGACGGGGAGCTTCGACAAAGACTCGGGCTCCCGCTGGAACATTCGACATCACCACGACGTTCGGGCCAATCACTGCGCCGTCTCCAATGGCCACGGCGGCAAAAATCACCGCTCCCGGACCCACTTCCACGTGGTTCCCGAGCCTCGGTCCCTTGTGCAACGTTTTCTGCCCGCCATAACCGGCGCCGATGGTGGCATTGTGACGGATGAGGCAGTCATCACCGACGACAGTCTTCCAATGGAACACGATGCCATTTTGATGCACCAGCCATAACCTTCTCCCCAACATGACAGTCAGGGGAATTTCAATGCCATAGTAGTTGCGTATGTACCGATACATGATCTGGTACAACCGGAGCAGCACAGTCCGGAGTGCCCCGGGCCGTTTATTGGAAACCCATGTCCCAAAGCGATGTACGGCTATGGCGCGAAAGCCGGGCATCGTCCAGTCATGGCTGTTGGTGGCCCAGTCTTCGTGAATCTGGCCTGCCAGATCCTGCACGCTGCGATAGAGTCTGCGGAATGTTCCTACCATGGGCATGTCGGTTGGATGGAGGATTCTCGCCAGGACGTTCATGGCGCCTCAATTCGACGCACTGCCATTGTTAAACAGTCCGTGGGCAGATGAGCTAGCTCGTACACTCGACCCTTCTGCGGTCAATCACTTCTTCCATCGTCGGACTGCGGCTGAGCAGTCTTGCTGGTCGGTCTTGATGATCGTCGGGATCAACAGTGAACGGTGCTGCTCACACAGATCGACGTGCCTCGATCAGCCACGTTTTTCCGGCGGCTGGTGAATGTAGCCAATCTTATCATATGTCCAGCAGTACTGGACAAGCCCAAAACGGCGTCGATCAACAAATTCGTGAGGATGAAAGAGATGTTTGTGTAGATCTCGCGACGACAATGAACCACGCGAGGAGGTGAGAGACGGCGTCGGTTGCGGATCATGCCAGGGTGGTGGACCGCTGTGTATCAGCATTCGACAAACAGAAGCGGAAATCGACTAGGTATATCCCTAGTGCCGACAAACTGCGGCGTGTCAGCTGCCGATGAACGGCGCAAACGGAGGGCAAGCGATAGCGGGTCATCATATTGGACAGTCGCCCGTCAACTCTGGGCCGAAATGCCTATTTCATGGCTTGTATGGCAATGGGGCCCGTGGTACTATTCGCGGTCTCCCGCTGGGGCCTGGTGAGGGATGCGTTGAAATAGTTCAGGCCTGACTCGATGT
>CAADGJ010000244.1 GCA_900696505.1 uncultured Nitrosospira sp. | reverse complement strand
GGCGGGTTGCCGGCTCCTGTCGGAATCGCGTCAGGATTCGTCGCGCAAGGCCCGATCGACGGCAAACGGGTAGTGTTCTATCAAACCGGCAGCTCGGGCCCCTGTACCGGATGGACCACGTTTACTCAAGGGCCGTCCACCGTTGCGGGTCTTCAGACGGTGTTGTCCGGATTGACGGCAGGGAGCCTGAGCAGCCCGGCTGCTACGGCCAATCGATCGCAATTCCAGTTCGTCCGCGGCAACCTTGCCACAATTTTTCCGCAGATCAAAGCTTTATACGATGCCAAAAAAAATCCAGCGACTGGACAGTGGGTGACGGTTGTCCCGATCTACGAACGCCGCGCCTGTCAGGCCCCGTCAGGCTCACTTCGTATCGCCGGATTTTCGACCGCCGTCATCACGCTGGTCTCCACACCGAACGGGCCGGTCCTCGAAGGCGTGCTGCGGAGCGGGAGTGTGGCCATCGGGCGGGGCGGCGGTCCCGATTATGGAACTAAGGGGAGTTTTCCCGGCTTGGTGTCGTGATGGTTCTGAAGGCATGATCAGTCATGTGTGAATCTCGACACGCGACACGATCGACTCACGGAGGCAGGTATCTATGACCGGTAATTCGAACCCCTTACGTTCGGCTGCGGAGTCATCTGGATCCGGTCGGTCGATGGTCTGCGTGTTGGGCGCGCACAGCGGTGTCGGGGTCAGTACCGTCTCCGCGAACCTGGCGTTGTGCGCACAACGCCGCAGTCTGAATCGAGAAGCAGCCCTGCTCGATTTCAATCTGTACGAGGGAGACTTGCACCTTCTCCTCGAGCTTGAGCCGGAACACTCTTGGCGAGAATTGATGCGCGATCCCCTCGCGCTGGATCCGACACTGTTGATGAGTGTGCTGGTCAAGCACAAGACGGGGCTTCATCTCCTGGCTTCTGATTACGACGGATTACGAGACGCTTCCGTGCCTCCCGACAAGATCGGGCGTCTGTGCAAGCTCGCGCAGTCGCTCTTTCCGATGGTGGTGGTTGACTGCGGCACAGTCCTCAATTCGGCCGTGAACATGGCGTTGACCTCCGCTACGACTATTCTGCTCGTGATGACGCTTGAGGTGCCGACGATGCGACGCGCCGTACGCATGATGGAGGCGCTGAATACGCTCGGGTACGGTCGTGAGCGCGTGATTCTCGTCCTGAATCGGTCTCGGCGCGAAGATCAGGGTCTGCAGGCTGAAGCGGAGGTTCTGCTCGGGCAGCCGCTCGCCTTGTCTATTCCGGATGTCCCAGAGGACGCGCGCGAGGCTCTCGAGACCGGGCGCGTGCTGTGTGCCGGAACGAGCGGAGGGGCTGTTATCCGAGCGTATGAACGATTGGCGGCCCTCGTGATGGATACCAAGCAGGCACCCGCGTCTCAGCCTCCATCTTGGCGGGCGCGATGGATTCAGCGGTTGTGGAGCGATGCGGCATAGTCGGCGTATGACGCAACTCCGGAATATCATTGTGAACAAAGACGGAGGATCAGATGGAGTTGACGGATAGTATGCCGGATTCGGCATTCACGGGTCGGAATGCGCTCAAACACCGCATCCAAGAACGACTGTTGGCACGCTTGGATTTTTCGGCGATGAGTCTCCTCGACCCCATCATGCTTCGAGCGCAACTGGCTATGCTGGTCATGCAGATCTTGGAAGAAGACGGCGCCGCCTTCAGTGACACCGACCGGGAAGAGGTGATCAACGACGTGATGAACGAAATTCTCGGCCTGGGCCCTCTGGAGCCGTTGCTGCAGGACGAAGAGGTGAGCGACATTCTCGTGAACACCGCGACGCGCATCTACGTGGAGCGCGCCGGAAAGCTGTCGCTGAGCCCTAACCGCTTTCGAGACAATCGCCATCTCCGGGACGTCATCGATAAAATCGTCGCCCGCGTCGGGCGACGTATCGATGAATCCTCGCCGATGGTGGATGCCAGATTGGAGGACGGGTCTCGTGTAAATGCCATTATTCCTCCGCTTGCGCTCGATGGTCCGATTGTATCCATCAGGAAGTTCTGTCGAGAACGGTTGCAACTGGAGCATTTGGTGACAGGAGGAGCGTTGACCCCAGAGATCGGCGAAATGCTCAAGGCAATGGTCTGCGGACGGTTGAATATTCTCATTGCCGGCGGCACCGGTTGCGGGAAAACCACGATGCTGAATCTTCTGTCAGGATTTATTCCGGCGGAGGAGCGGATCATCACGATCGAAGACGCCGCCGAACTACAGCTGCGTCAGGATCACGTGGTGCGCTTGGAAACCAGACCGTCCAATGTGGAAGGAAAGGGGGAAAGCTCGCAGCGGGATCTCGTCCGTAACAGCTTGCGGATGCGGCCCGACCGTATTGTCCTAGGAGAAGTCCGCGGGCCGGAAGCCTTGGATATGCTGCAAGCCATGAATACCGGTCATGACGGATCGCTGGCCACGATTCACGCCAATAGCGCCAGAGACGCCGTCACGCGCATCGAAACCATGGTGGCGATGGCCGGCCTCAATTTGCCAGTTCACATGCTGCGGCACTACGTCGCCTCTGCCCTGGACGTCATTGTGCACTTGAGTCGGCTCTCGGACGGAACTCGAAAGCTTCTGAGTGTGCAGGAGGTCGTGGGTATGGAACAGGACGTCATTGTGCTGCAGGAGATCTTTCGCTTCGAGCAGACAGGGCTGGACGAATCCAGGCGCGTACGGGGACGGTTTCTCGCCGCCGGCGTACGTCCGCACTTCATGACGCGATTGGACGCTCTCGGCATTGCGGTGTCGCCGGACCTGTTCGATCCGAATCGTATTCGGGAGGTTTGAGAGGACCTCCGATGACTATTGCAACGCTGATCGTTGGTCTCGCCCTGTCGTTCGGCCTTGTCGCAGGCGCAGGGTTGTATTTGTGGCTGCCCTCCGGAACGGACCCCGCGTTGTCTACGCAGCGAGACTTCCCGCGAACAGAGTATGGCATGGGAGGTGCGCCCAATATCACGCGGATGCGCCGCTTTAGTACCATCCCATGGATCGACAGAACTCTGTCTTGGTGGCCGGGGATCGATCGGTGGGAGCGGTGGCGTCAGCAGGCTGGGATATCCCTGTCTCTGGATTGGCTTCTGCTCAGCGCAATCGGGCCGACCAGCTTCATCCTTCTGCTGATGGCGGTGGGTGGGCTTGATCCGGTGAGCGGAGGTATCGTCGTGGCTCTTCTGTGGGGTAGCGTTCGCGGTGTTCTGGCCACGCGCGCCACTCGAAGGCTGCGCGACTTTCAACGCCAGCTAGCCGAGGCGCTGGATATGATGGGACGGTCGTTGCGGGCCGGCCATTCCCTTCTGGCCGGAATGAAAATGGTGTCGGATGAATTCCCCGCACCGGTGGGTCCCGAGTTCGGACGGGTTGTGGAAGAGGCGACATTCGGAGTCCCGCTGGGCGATGCACTGAGCCATTTGACAGATCGATTCGATTCAGCAGCCCTCAGATTTTTTGTGACCTCCGTAATGATTCAACGCGAATCGGGCGGCAATTTGGCGGAAGTCATCACGTCGATCACTCAGATGGCGCGAAAGCGTTTCGAGTTGGCCTCCAGGGTGCGGGCGGTGTCCGCAGAGGGGCGGCTCTCAGCGATGGTGCTCTTCGCCTTGCCGCTCGCTCTCGCCGGTATCCTCTACATGATCAATACAGAATACATTACGATTTTGTTTCAGGACCCGCTCGGACAAACGATGGTCACCGTGGCAGGGATGCTGATGATCTGCGGGGCTGCGATCACCAAACGCATGGTGACCGTTCGCATTTAAGGAGTATTCCGATGGATCCGTGGTGGGCGCTGGCCGGCGGTGTGTTGTTCGCGAGTCTTCTCATAGTAGGCGGGGGAACGCTATTAGCCGCGGAGAAGTTGCGGACCAGTCGTTGGCGGCGACGAATCGTGGGGACCACCGGAAAGGGCTCCGCGGCTGGCATCGACCGATGGAGACAGCTGGGTATTCGGCTACTGATAACCTGGGGGCGACGAGCGGCGCCGACTGGCACTGAAGGTGAGTCGACACATGTGCGCTTCCTCACGGCCGGCTTGCGGAGCCGGAATGCGCCGCTACTGTTCTATGGCACGAAAGTGCTAGGTGCGACGGGGTGTCCGCTCGTCTTATTTTTCCTGCTGCAGTTGCTGACGGCTC
>CAADGJ010000243.1 GCA_900696505.1 uncultured Nitrosospira sp. | reverse complement strand
CGTTCGACCTCATCCATAATGGTCGCGATCTGAAGCGCCATTTCCGAAGACTTCATGACGTCGCTCACGAAGCCTTCGAGCATCGTGTCCGTGGTCTTCAGAACAGTATCGAGGTTCATCTCGCCATCGCCGAACAGATTCATCGATTCGTTGGCCTGCAATGACGCCCGCGACGCAATCGTGCTGAACCGACGGCCCAGGTCAGTCGCCGCCTGTTCAGTCTGGTTGATCACACTTTTCATTTGTGCATTGAGCACGGCGACCAGCGGAATGATGGAATGCCCGAGTTGCTCCCAGGTCGCGTCACGATGCGTGTGTTCATTGACGATGAGTTGTTGTGCCGCCTCGATCGCCTGTTTGGCGGCAGCGGCCCGGCGTTGACACCACATCCACGAGAGGAAGGCCCCGGCGAGGAACGCACACAATAGGAATAACCAGTGTGAAGTCATTGGTGGATCTATTCCTTACCCGATCGCGAGGTAAATCTTGTCTATGCTCCCAGCTCAGTCATTCGCGCTCGTATGGGATCAGGCATGCCTGTCAGCACACAATGCTCCGACCGCCGAACGACGATGAGCAGTTGAAGAGCCGCGGCATCCAGTTTGTCGATCTCAGAGAGATCGATTTCGACCTGCGGATGGGTCGCTGCCGCTTGTTTGACTTCCTCGCACAAGGCACCCACCTCAAAAATCGTCAGATCACCAACCGGCTTGAGCGTCATACACTCGTTCCTTTCGAGAGGCGGTCGCTACCTCACGTGACTCTGTATCGGTGTGTCTCCCAAAAACCTTTACACGTAAGGGGTTGTATTTAGCACTGGAGTCGACTGAGGCCTTTGGACCATGGTCATAGAGCCGGAGGACCCTGATTCGGCAGGACCGAATCGAGGGACTCCTCCGTCAGGTTTTTCTCGAGCACAATGATTTCTACCCGTCTATTCTTCGTCCGGCCTTCAGGGGTGTCGTTGGTGGCGATGGGTTTAGAGTCGGCAAAGCCCGTGGCTGAGAGATGCGAGATGGGGACTTCATTCAGTTCGGAGAAGATCCGGACCACCATGACCGCCCGCACGGCCGAGAGTTCCCAATTGGAAGGAAACTGAGCGGTCCGGATCGGCACATTGTCCGTATGGCCGAGTACCCGGATGTGCCGATCCATTTCAATGAGGATCTGGGCCAGGGACTTCAGGAACGGGAGCGCTTCGGGGCGGACCCGCGCTTCCCCGCTGCCGAAGAGAATGGATTCCGGCAGGGAGATCATGATGGTCCCGTTTCCGGTTTCGATGATTTTGATGTCGGGCATTTCCAGCGCAAGCGACGGATGAATCTTTTTGATGACCTCCTTCATGCGCCGAATAACCGGATCGTTCGGGCTGGACATGTCGGTATTGATCATCTTCGGCTTGGAATCGCCGACGGCGAAGGGCAGCCGGCTGGAAGGCGTGCTATTCACCGGATTCAACGCCGCCTTGATCGAATCACTGACCGTTCGATATTTGCCTTCGTTCACAGACGACACCGAATACATGACCACGAAGAAGGCGAACAGCAGCGTGATGAAGTCCGCGTAGGACACCAGCCAGCGTTCGTGATTTTCATGTTCTTCGTGTTTTTTCTTCGCCATGGCTTCAACCCGTGCGGGTCATGCGGCACTCATGCAGACGCTCGGTGTAAATCTGTCCCGGCGGCAACTGGCGGGGTGACGCATCACTTCTTGTCTTCCTTGGTGCGCTCGTGCGGAGGGAGGAAGCTTTCGAGTTTCTCTTGAAGAAGCCGCGGGTTTTCACCCTGAGCCAGACCGACCAGGCCCATGATGACCATCGTGCGCAGCCCGGCTTCTTCCTTCAGTTTGAACTTCATCTTGTTGGCGATGGGGAGAAAAAACAGGTTGGCGAGACCGACGCCATACACCGTGGCCACGAAAGCTACCGCGATACCACCGCCGAGTTTCGACGGATCGGCGAGGTTCTCCATGACGTGAATCAAACCGAGCACGGCGCCCAAAATACCGACGGTCGGCGCATAACCACCAGCGGCTTCCCAGACCTTCGCGGCGTGGACGCCCTCTTCTTCATGATGCTCGACTTCGATTTCCAGGATTTCCTGTAGCAACTTTGGATCTGTGCCGTCGACGATCAGCTGGATCCCTTTTTTGAAAAAAGGGTCATGAAGGTCTTTGAGTTTGCCTTCCAGTGCGAACAAGCCTTGTTTGCGCGCAACGTTGGCGAGATCGAGAATTTGCGTGATCGTGCCCTTCACATCATGCGGTGGGTTGGTAATGACAAGGGTGGCGCCGGTCGCCGCCTTGATTACGACAGACAACGGGTTCTGCACACAACAGGCGCCGAAGGTCCCTCCGGCGACGATGATAAACGCCGTCAATTGGAGAATGGATCCGAGATGGCCCCCTTCGAGTGCTTGTCCACCGATGATCGAGCCGAGGGCTACGACAATACCTATGATTGTGGCGATATCCACAGTTCAGTTACCTCACCGTCCCAGCGCACTGTGGCCTTCGCCATCTACCTAGAATGGTGGGCTTGCGCCCACGGGAACCGCTTTGATAGCGTGCAACCGAATCACATACGTTTTCCATGGAGGTGTTCTTGTGGGCCCTGCCGATAGCTTGATCCTCGATGCCAAACAGGCCATCCTCGATGAACAACACCGCAAGTTTCAGGTCTTGCAGAAGGAAGGCCGTTGGACGGAAGCCATGCAACAGTTTCATGTCACCCTAAACTGCGCGTCGGACGTTCTGGCGGAGTCGATTCAGTTGCTGGAACGGGTCCTCGACGCACGGAATCGCCGAGGACCCTCCCTACCCAATTCGCCCGATTTTCCCCAGTCCTGATTCGTGCTCACTCCCCTTGCAGAAGGCAGGCCTTCACTGCCCATCCTTCCGACTTAGGCTGCTTCCCGGGCCAAGAGAAGCCGGCTCAGATCCACGAGGATCAGAAGCCGGTCATCAATCCGGCCTACTCCCTGCGTGAACTCCGCCCCGGCCATGGTACCGACCGAGGGCGGTGGTTCAATCGCACTTTTCGGCACACGCAAGACCTCTTCTACTGAATCGACGATCAGCCCGACCAATCGCGCCTGTACCGACACGACCACGATGCGGGTCTGAGTGGTCTGCTGTGCCCCGGTGAGGCCGAAGAGTTTGCGAAGATCCAGAACGGGAATGATGCGGCCCCGCAGATTGATCACCCCTTCCACATAGGGAGGGGTTTTGGGCACTCGCGTCACTTCCACGATCCGGTTGATCTCCTGCACGCTCAAGACATCCACCGCAAATTCTTCACTGCCGATCAGGCAGATCACGAACTGCAGCAGATCGTCGGCGGACTTCTCGACCAGACGGTCCGCAGAATTTTCTGCGGCCGCCTGGATGTGAGATTGCACTTGTTGTTCAGTCGCACTCATGCTGGGCTCCTTCTCGTGGTTGGCTGCTTACAGCTTGAATCCACCCACGATCCCCTGCAATTCGACCGCCAACTGGCTGAGGTCCTGACTGGCCTTTGCCGACTCATGTGCGCCAGACGAAGACTCTTTCGTGACCTTCGCCACGTTTTCGATATCGCTGGCAATCTGTTGCGTCGCAACCGATTGCTCTTCGGACGCCACGGCAATCTGACGGATCATATCGGCGCTTTCCGACACCATCCGCACGATCTGGGAGAGGGCTTCGCCGGTCTTGTTGACCAGGTCCACACCCGCCGTGACTTTCTGCGTGCCCTGCTGCATCGAATCGACGGCTCCGCGCGTATCCTGTTGGATCTGGCGGATCATATCGCCGATTTCCTTCGTGGCTTTGGTCGTTCGCTCTGCGAGCTTCCGGACTTCATCGGCCACGACGGCGAATCCACGACCCTGTTCGCCGGCTCGAGCCGCTTCGATTGCGGCGTTCAAGGCCAGCAAGTTGGTTTGGTCGGCGATGTCTTCGATCGTGCGGACAATTTCGCCGATTTGATCGGATGATTTGCCGAGATCAGAGATGATGGTCGCCGAGTTCGACACCGCCTCGGACAACTGCTGCATTCCGCTGATGGTGCTCGACACGACCGTTCCACCCTCCTGGGCGGTCTTGACCGTATCCTGCGCCAGGCTCGCGGCTTTGCCGGAGTTCTGCGCAACCTGTCCGACCGTGGCATTCATTTCTTCCACCGCGGCGGCTGTCTGCGACGCACGGGACGTCAAGGTATCGGTGCCCTTCGAGATCTCCTCGGCGGTGGCCGACAGCTCGACAGAGGCGGACGCGACCTTATCCGTCACGTGAGCCACCTTCTTGATCATGTGCTGCAACTTCTCGATGAATTCATTGAAGTACTGGCCCATCTGCGCGATTTCGTCATGGCCTTCGGCCGGCACCCGCTTCGTGAGATCGCCTTCGCCCTTGGCAATGTCGCGGGAGATCTCGCTCATCTTGGCCATCGGCTGCAAGACGATGTTCCGCAGCAACAGATACATGACGACGAGAATGATGGCGACAATGGCGCCCATCAGGCCGCCCGTCTGCCACATGGAGCGGTTCGACAATGCGATCGCTTCGGTCATCGGGACCGACAAGCTCAACATACCCAGCACGTCGCCGACCTGGTTGTTAGTATGGCAGCTCAAGCAGGCGGTCGAGGTGGCTTTATCCACGGTGGCACGACGGAACGTCGGCACGCCGTTGACTTCGTCCCGGCGCGCATAGGATTCGGCGCCGCTCATGATGGCCCGAATCGCCTCGTTTTCAAAATTGTCTTTCGGTGTATTGGACGGATTCATCGGGTTCTGGCTGATGAGGCGCACGTTGTACAGACCGGTGCGGCTGGCGTCTTCACCCATCTCCCGAACGGCTGTTGCGGGGAACGGAATGGCATCGGCAACGCCGCTATGATCTTTCAGCACCTGTATTTCATTGCCGGCCTTGGATTTCTTGATCTTGGCCACATAGTTCTGTGTGATGTATGCGCGGCCGATCATGATCTGCGTGCTGATGGTATTCATTCGAGCAGTCAGTAAAGAATCAACTTTACTTTCTTCCTGCTGATACAGGACGACGAGCCCAAGCGAGATCACCACTAGGGCTACTGCGGAAATCGATATAATAAACTTCGGCCCAATCGACATGTGCTTCATCATGCTCCCCATAACTCCTCCTAGCTGTCCATGCGTGAACGGTTGAATGAACGATCCCTGTCACACCATGTTCATGATCTCGCCGATGACTTTTGAAAGTGACACCACCTTCTCTGCACATCCTGCTTCGACCACGGCTTTCGGCATGCCGTATACGACACTTGACGCTTCGTCCTGCGCCACGGTTCGACCTCCTGCTGCTTTGATGGCCTTCATCCCCTCCAGTCCGTCATGCCCCATTCCGGTCAAAATCACTCCGATGCTGCGCTCTCCGAACAATGCGGCGACCGACTGGAGCATGATGTCGACGGATGGCGAATGGGCATGCCTTTCATAATTCGGCGACAATTTGACGACTGACGTCGTGATGGACTTCTTCACGACCCGGAATTGCATCCCGCCCGGAGCCACCAACACCCGCCCCGCTTTCACCTCATCGCCGTCAACCGCTTCCCGTACTTCCAATGCGCACAAATTGTTCAAGCGTTCAGCGAACGGTTTGGTAAACGAACTCGGCATGTGCTGCACGATGACGATGCCGGCCGGACAATCGGCGGGGATCGTCGGGACGATTTCAAACAAGGCTTGAGGCCCACCCGTGGAACATCCGACCGCAATGAGTTTGGTGCCGCGTGTTACGGAGACGGAGCGACTGCTCAACGCTTTGGCAGCTGGCACAGCGAGCTTCGGTGCGCCTGTAACGTTCAGTCGTTTCAGTTTGCTGCCCGCATATCTGGCTGCGAGCACCTTGGGGACGAGGATTTTTTGAATCTCGGCGATTTTCGAGGCCACGCCATCGAGTTGTTTGGGGATAAAATCAACCGCCCCCCACTCCAACGCCTGCAATGTCTCTTGCGCGCCTTCGACCGTCACCGAGCTCACCATGATGACCGGGACTGGATTCTTGGTCATGATCTGCTGAAGCGCCTGAAGGCCCGTCATGCCCGGCATTTCGACATCCATCGTGACGACGTCGGGCTTGAGCTGTTGTACCTGCTGAACCGCTTCTTCACCGTTGCGTGCGACTCCCACCACCTGGATCTGTTTGCCTTCTTCGAGCATCGTGGTCAGACTTTTCCGCATGAATGCGGAATCATCGACGACTAAGACGCGAACCGGCTTCGCGGCGCTCTGCGGCTGTGTGAGTGGAAGTGCCATAGGATCTTTAGCGATACATCGGCCGTCTCTGACAAAAGCTTGAATCAGCCGTCACCCTGACGCCAGGGTCTGCGGCGATATCAGGCCGCTTTTTTCACATTGGCGTTCGGGTTTTGAATGTAGAGCGCCAGTTTCTCGCCCAACATTTTTGCGTCAAACTTCGTGATGTAATCCGTCGCGCCGACCGTCCGTCCCTTCTCCATGTTGCAGGCACCGGTCAGAGAGGAGTGCAGCATGACCGGCAGATGCGCCAGTCTCGGATCAGCCCGGATGTGTTTGGTTAAGGTAAAGCCGTCCATCTCGGGCATTTCGATGTCACTGAGAATGCACTGGATCTGATCCACTTGCTCTTTGCCTTCTGCGGTGGCTTGATCCGCCAACGCTTGCAGCTTTTGCCAGGCTTCGCCGCCGGTCGTCGCAATCACATACGACATGGAGAGGCGATCCAGTGCTTTGCGAATCTGCATGCGGGCCACTGAAGAATCGTCGGCAAACAAGACGCACTTTGATCGGAGTTCGGGGGCGATCGTCATCCCGGCGAAGACATCGTCGTCCGTGCGCGGGCAAATGTCGTTCAAGACTTTTTCCACGTCGAGGATCAAGACCATCCGCCCGTCTTCCAGCATCGTGACGGCAGTGACGGCTCCCTTGTTGTTCTCCCGGACGATGGCCGGCGGCGTCTTGATGGCCGACCAGGAAAAGCGAATGATGCGATCCACGCCGGCGACGAGAAAGCCCTGCAAGCTGCCGTTATATTCAGAGACGATCAGGTAGGGATTCCCGCCGGGAGCCCCGTTGCCCTGTCCCTCGGTTTCCATTCCCAGTCCCAAGCTTCGCTTCAGGCCGACGACGGGGACCATGATGCCCCGGATATTCGCCATGCCGACGATGCGGCTGTCCGCTTCCGGAATCTGGGTCAGCTCCGGCAGCTTCATCACCTCACGCACCTTGAAGACATTGATGCCGAAAATCTCGTTTGTCCCGAGCTTGAACAGCAGCAATTCCATCTGGTTTGCGCCGGCTAGCCTGGTCCTGGCATCGATTTCATTGATCAGTGTGGACATACTTCCTCCGATCTCGCGCGTCTCAGTTCATCGACTATTCTTGAACCCGTCTCCACGCCCACAGCTCAGGGCATACACCCTTGTGTCAGGCGGCGATGCCCGGGTTATGCCACGCTTGTGCATTTGAACCAGCTCGGACGTATCCAGAATGAGCACCACCTTGCCTTCGCCGGTGATCGTGGCGCCCGATACGCCCTTGACGGTTTCGAGATAATCCCAAATCGACTTGATCACCACTTCTTCCTGGGATCGCAACTCATCAACCACCACTCCCACTCGACGATCTCCCAATGCGGCAACGACCACGTAGAAGCGCTCACGATTGGCGTCCGTCGGAATGTCAAACTCCTGAGCCAGGCGAATGAGCGGCAGCACCCGGTCACGCAGGTGCAGGACTTCACGCCCGTTGATGGTCTTGATCTCAGAGCGAGAAATTCGCACGGCTTCAATGACCGTGCTCAGCGGAATGGCGAAAATCGAACGCTCGACTTCCACCATCAAGGCCTGAATAATCGCGATCGTCAGTGGCAGCTTGATAATGATCTGGCTGCCCTTCCCCGGCTCGGATTCCAGATCCACGCTGCCGTTGATTTTCCGGATATTCGTGCGAACCACGTCCATGCCGACGCCGCGTCCGGAGACATCCGTCACTTTTTCGGCAGTGCTGAATCCCGGCAGGAAAATCAGATTGAGAATTTCACGGTGCTCCATCGTCGCGAGTTCGGCTTCGCTGATCAGCCCTTTGGCCAAGGCCTTCTCCTTGACCTTCTCGACCTGAATACCGCGCCCGTCGTCGTTGATCCG
>CAADGJ010000242.1 GCA_900696505.1 uncultured Nitrosospira sp. | reverse complement strand
GCAAGAGCCGCTCGAAGGACGGTAAGGCCGCCCATTCCTGCCGTGGCTTTGTCCGCTGAAACGCATAATCCATGCTCGACCAGAGCCCGAACAGATGTTCGGCCTTGCGCTCGCTGATTCGCACATAGCCGCGCACGGCCAGGTCCACGACGGTGGCGGTGATATCGCGGGTGTCGGGACTTTCATCCACGAGTGTGCCGACTTCTGCAGGCGTCAGGTGATCCGGTGGTTCGTACATGACGGCAATCGGCCGGAGTCGCGGATCTTTTCCCCGGGTGGACCAGAGGCGATACATCACGAGGAACGCGAGTACAGGGATACCCAAGGGCCAGTTGCTGACGAGCGTCATGCGGGTCTGCTCCACCACGGTGGGGGCGGCCACGAGGCCCTTGTCCCACCCGACGACGGCGGTGAGTCCTTCCCGAAAGCCGAGGGGGCGTGTCATCCGCATCTCGATCCCCGAACCGAGGATCGTCACGGTCGCTGCCTGTTCGCGCGCACCATAGGCTCCGGTGAAGGCCTGGGCGCGGACGCCGGTCGCCTGCGGAGGCAGGAGGATGCGTACGGAAGCCTGCTCGATGGGGATATCCCACTCGTCGCCGGTGACGTTCCAATACAGTTCGTCATGGTCCTCGAAAAATTTCAGGCCGTTCCGGACAAGGTATTTCAGGACGAAGGTGCGGGTGGCATCTGTGGCGCCGGGAATCCAGATCCGGAAGTTCCGGTAATGCCGTTCCCGGCTGCTTTCGAATTTGAGCGGGGTGCCCTGCTCGTCCGTCACGGAGATGCGATCCAGCAGCAGAGTGTAGTTGAACCCTTGCGGAGTACGATATTCCACGGGAATCAGCCGCTCAATACCGTTCCAGGCGCCTTCGAAGCGCGGGCTGACGGTTTCCGTCACGAGCAACTCACCGCCGGACAACACTTGCAGCTCCACATCGAAACGGCTCAGCACAAAGGAACGCGCATCAGCCGGCAGGAGGCTCACGGATTGAATGAGGCACAGGAAGATCAGGCTGGAGAGAACGTGGACGAAATGTGGACGTCGTCGGGGTTTCACGATCGGATCGCCGGCACGATCCACGCTAGAACTGCACCCGTGGCGGCTCACGCTGGGTGGTTTCGGTTAACTCGAAAAACTGGCGGCCGGCAAAGTTGAACCAGCCGGCAATGAAATTGGTCGGAACCTCCTGCCTCTTCGCATTGTAATCGCGGACGACGGCGTTGTAATAGCGCCTGGCATTCTGCAGCGCGTCTTCCACCTGGTTCAGACTGCCCTGGAGTTGATTGAAGGCCTCGACGGCGCGCAGTTGCGGGTACGCTTCAGCCAGGGCAAACAGCGACTTCAGCGATTGGCTCAACTGATTCTCGGCGACGGCCTTGGCTTCCGGGCCTTGGGCCGACATGGCCTTCGCCCGGGCAGTGATCACGGCTTCGAGCGCGCCTTTTTCGTGCGCCGCGTAAGCCTTGACGGTTTCGACAAGGTTGGGGATGAGGTCGTAGCGGCGCTTGAGCTGGACATCGATATCAGCCCAGGCGCTTTCGGACGCGGCCCGGAGGCGGACCAGCGAGTTGTACATCCCGATGACGATCAGCACGAGCGCAACCAGCACGGCGAGGATGATCCAACCCATCGGCGTCTCCTTGCGGATTTGGGTGAAGGTACGTATGGAACTTCAGGGATGATACCGTGACCCCTGCAATCTGTAAAGGATCGCGCGGCCTTCCTGCAGGGGGGGCATCGCGGCTCGGATAGGCTCAGATCCGGTGCCTGGCGATTCCGTGACGGTTGCGTGACTTTCCACGCCTCTGCGGGTATCCTCCACGGCACCGGATGGCACTCGAACGACTATCACGTACTCTTGCGCAGTTCACTCACAAAGATTTGAGGAGGGTTCGTATGGTGCATCGTAACGGACGAATCGGCTTGGGCCTGGTGGTCCTGCTGTGGTGTGCCTTGGCTGGAGGGACTCTCGCGGTTCCGTTGACCGGGGCTGAGGAGCCGACGATTGAGTTCAATAGTCCGGACGTGTTGCGTCAGATTCTGGAACAGCAAGTCGGCAAGCGGGTGAAGGTCAAGTTGCTCTCGGGGCAGGACCTCGACGGCAAGGTGGCCAAAGTCGGGACGCAGGCGGTCGCGCTGACCGAGCTCTCCGGGATGGAGTTCTTCGATGCGACCGTCCGGCTGGATCAGGTGGCGGCGGTGATTGTGCGGCGCGGCAAGTAGTCGCCCATCAACAGTGTCGATTACTAATTCTGCCATCTAGGCCAAGGAAACGATGCCTGTCCCCATCCTACGCAGAACCGTCGACCTCTCCGGCTTTCCAGACCTCGTCGTCATCTATCTCGGCATGCGGGTCAACCGCTGGACAGGGCTGAAGACCTTATTCGGGTTCGGTCCTCAAATCGCCGCATCAGTCGACGCTCAGCCGGAGGGACTGTTGCTTCATGAATCACTGCTCTGGTCGCTGATGCCGCCGCACGTCGGAATGCGGCAATATTGGCGCGACTTCGATGCGCTGGAACGCTGGGCTCGTTCCGATCCCCATCGGCAGTGGTGGCAGCAGTTTCTGCGTGATACCGGCGGAACAGGATTCTGGCATGAGGCCTACTTCATGCGTGGCGGGATGGAGGCGGTCTACAACGACATCCTACAGGACATCGGGTTCCTGCGGTTCGCACCGATTGAGCCGGCTAAGGGGGCGCAGTTTACCGCCAGAAGTCGAGCCGGACGAACCGGTGAATCGGCGTTATCACCGGCGGTGTTGGAAGAGGACCTGGATCGATGACAACTCAGGCGTCAGGAGGCTCGTAGGCCGTCCTCACGCGGGCTTTTCCGACAGGATAATCTTGACGGAAGTTTCGAGGGCAAATCGCCCGCGCCCTCGCGGGACAAGTCGCACATCGGGGCATTTCTGCTCCAGGCGTTTCCGCAACAGAATCAATCTGGTTTCGAAGTTATCTTTCAATTCGGGCAGGCCCAGCCAGCTATCCATCCGCAGCTCGCGATTCGTGAACTCCACTCGGTGTTCATCCTGATGTTGTTTCAGGATCCGCCAGAGAATACGTCCCGGCACGTTTTTGATGAGGTATTCCCCATCGACGAAGATGCAGTCATCAGCCTGGTAGAAGCAGAACGAGCGGTGCGAGAGCGGTGAGTGGACCGGCGGTGCCGCTGCGGCGGGGGCCTCGACTGCCACGGAGTCGTCCGCTTCCTGTGCCGACTGCTCGATCCCGGCGGCCAGATGGCCGGCCACGATGGCCATCACCGCCTCTTCACGAATCAGGAGCGTGAGCGGTTCCAAGGATTCAGCGACCAACACGCCGAGGCAGCGGTGTCTGATGATCAGCGGGACCGCGATCTGTGTGGACGCATTGGAGAGGCCGGGGAGAGGAATTTCGCGGCACAGGGCTTCTGGGCCGGAGAGCGCTTGGGCACGATCACGTACCGCACGGGCATAACGAAGGGTGTGGTCGAGGCCGGAAAGCCGCAGCGGCAGTTTCGCCGCCGCCACCATGCCGATGAGGCCTTCGCCGAAACCGACCTCGGAGCCGACCCCGTTCTCGTCATAGCCGTGGCTTGCAATGGTCTGGAGTGTGCGGCGTTTCTCATCCACGAGCAGCAGCATCGTGTGGTGCAGGCCGAAGAACTCATCCAGGCAGCGGAGTGCCGTCTCCAACAGTTCGCCGAGGCATTCCGCCCGGTTCAACTGTTCCGCCACCACTCGTAAGGCATGCAGGTTCGGATCGATGAACAGGGAGGGCGGTCGCTCGTCCTGCGCCGGGACAGGCCACGAGGTGAAGCCGTCCACCCGCTCGATATGACGCACGGCGTAAATGTCGGCGGCGCGCAGGCGGAAGACGTCCGACATGCCGGCATGGGAGGCGATGGCCTGCAGTTGCAGAGACATGGCTTGAAACAAAGGTCCCGAGGATTCCGATCGCTCGTAGGTGAGCGAAAGCCGGTAGGCTTGCATCGCGCGAGGGTCGAGGACCATCACGGAGGCGAAGGGATGCTCGGCGATGTTCTTGCGCGTCTTGTTGAAGAACTGAAACGAAATCGCGACGTGCTCGGGATCGACGTAATGGACCTGGCTGACATAGCTGATGTTCGGCGTGCCGTCTTTGGCGCAGGTCGCGATGGTGGCCGGGATGATGCCTTCGAAGCAGGGCCAGAGATCTTTGAGTGCCAGCGCGGCAGTGCCCATGCCTCACACCTGTTCGCCGGCGCCAGGGCCGGGAGTTTGGGCGAAGACGCCGGTGACCTGCATCTCGATGGCAACGGCAGGCTGCATGATGAGGGCGTCGGTCTGCTCGGCCGGCACGCCGACCGCAATGAGTTCGCCCAGAAACGCATGGCGCCACTGCTGTTGTCGCTCGTAATCCTGTGGAGTCGCCTGACGGATCTGCGTGACGCTACCCTTGAGCTGGCAGGTGACGTGGTCCGTGGGGCGTGAGCAGGTAATCGCCATGAGCCCGTTGTCACGGAGGTTGGCCAGCGTACGGGCCGATGCTGGTTCCGTGAGTAATAGCGTCACGGTCGTACGATTGGCTGCTACCCAGATGCCCCAGCCTCTGGTGCATTCCGGCATGAAATTCTTATCACGTGTGCCGACGTTGACGGAGACGCCGGTCTGCAGCAGATCGACGATGGCAGGAGGAATCATTGCAGGCGTAGTGGCATCACATTAGGAAAAATTTAGGGACACCATAGCATATTCTTAGGAAGGAAGTCGGCGCCTCCCGTGATACGTTCCCTCGCGACAGAGATGGTGTTGGAACGCAGTCCACGATCAAGGAGGATGATCATGAAGAGCCATATACTTCTTTCACTGTGTCTGGCCGTGCTGGCCTCAACGCCTCTCACCGGACAGGCGCAGGCAGCGCAGCCGGGGAAAGTCACGATCACCGCGACCGACTATGGCTTCAAAAGCCCGGAGCAGGTGCCGTCAGGCCTGACCGCCATCGAGGTGATCAACGAAGGCGCTGAAGTCCACCATGCACAACTCGTCCGGTTGGCGCCGGGCAAGACGCCGGCCGACTTCGCCGCAGCGATGAAGGCCGATCCGGAGCATCCGCCGATCTGGGCCACGTTTGTCGGTGGCCCGAATGCCGTGGTTCCGGGGGATCGCGCAACTGCCGTGATGGACCTGCAACCGGGGCAACATCTGGCGCTCTGTCTTGTCCCGAACAAGGCCGGCGTGGCGCATGTGGCGATGGGCATGGCCAGGCCGTTCATGGTGACGGAGACCATCGGGACCCGCATCGCTGAGCCGAAGCCCGATGTGGTCATTACCGCCAGGGATTTTCAGTTTGTGTTGTCCAGGCCCATCACTGCCGGGTCGCACACGATTCAACTGCTCAACGAAGGCAGCCAGACTCACGAGGTCGTGCTGGTGAAGCTCGCGCCGGCTGCCACGGCGAAGGACTTCATCGCGGCGTTCGAACCTGGCGCTGTCGGACCTCCGCCGGGGCGGCCGTTGGGGGGCATTGTAGGAATTGAACAGGGGAGCCGGGGTCTGTTCACGGCCATGTTCGATCCAGGGCCCTATGCCTTGATCTGCTTCTTCCCGGATAAGAAAACCGGCGCGCCGCATTTCGCGCAGGGGATGACCTGGGAATTTGATGTGCGCTGATGGTTCACGCACGAACGGGCGGGGCCGCCTCGCGGCAGTTGCATCGGAGGCCGGATGGCACCGTATACTATGCCCATGCATGACATGATGCCGAGCAGTGTTGAACCGATGATGGCCGATCGTGGTGCGGCGTTGCTGCAGGTGGCAGAGGTCATCGCTGCGCACCACGATTTGCCGTCGCTGTTCCAGGCCCTGGCGCAATGCCTGCCTGTGGTGGCGCCATTCGATTTCGTCGGACTGGTCCTGCACGATGCCGCCAAGCACGTGATGCAGGTGCATGTGCTGGAAACGGCGGAAGCGAAACGGGTGACGCGCCGTCTCGACGGGCTGGAGATTCCGATGAAGGACTCGGCCAGCGGATGGGTGTGGGAGCATCAACAACCGATTCTGATCCCGTCGCTGGCGGCCGAGTCGCGGTTTCAAGTCGGGATGGACGCCTTACGGGGAATCGGCGTCCAATCAGTCTGCTTCTTCCCGCTCACTACCGCGATGCGCCGGCTGGGCGCCATCGGTTTCGGCTGCCTGAAGCCCTTCGCTTTCGACGAAGGGACTGTCTCCTTTCTGAATCAGGTCGCCAAACTGGTGGCGGTCGCCGTGGACAATGTGCTGCATCACCAGGATCTCGCCCGCGACCGGGACCGATTGCGCCTGCTGCTCGAGGTGACCGAGTCGATCGCGTCGCATCATGATCAGAGTCTGTTGTTGGCCGACCTGGCCAAGCGGTTGCCTCAGGTGGTGCCATTCGATTTCATGAATGTCGTCCGCCACGACCCTTCGCGTGACGTGATGCGGCTGTGGCTCCTGGTCACGTCTGAACAGTCCACCATCGAACCGGGATTGGAAACGCCCGTCGACGAATCACCCGGTGGCCTGGTGTGGAAGACACAAGAACCGTTGACGGTGGACGACGTTGAGCGGGAGCCACGGTTTCCCGCCTTGATGACCCTGTTTCGCGCGAACGGCGTGCG
>CAADGJ010000241.1 GCA_900696505.1 uncultured Nitrosospira sp. | reverse complement strand
ATCCACCCGCTTGTTGCGTTCCGCGGAAGACAGATGGCTCAAGCCATAGGCGATATTGCCCGCTACGGTATAAGTCGGAAACAAGGCATAATCCTGCGACATGTACCCGATATGGCGATCTTGAGGCGGCACCAGAATCCCCGACGCGGTGTCCAGCCACACCCGTGACACAAACCGGATGGTGCCTTCCTCCGGCCATTCGAGCCCTGCCACGGATCGTAAAATGGTCGTCTTCCCCGATCCCGATGGCCCAAACAGAATCAGGACCGTCGAGCCCTCAATCGGATAGCGAATCTGCGCACGAATCGGCGCACGACCGGGAAACGTCTTCACGAGATGGATCGTTATTTCCGCGGCCATGCTGCCCACACGTTTCGATTGACGGCATACACCACCAGCAACACGGCATAGGACACCACGAGAAGGAACAGGGCCGTTTTGGCCGCGCCGGCATAATTCAACGCCTGAACCTCATCATAGATGTCGATGGAGACCGTGCGGGTGGAACCTTCGAGGTTGCCCCCAATCATTAACACTACGCCAAACTCACCCATCGTATGCGCGAAACTTAACACCGCGCCGGTCACCAACCCGGCTGTAGACAACGGCACGATGAGCCTAAAAAAGGTCTGTAGTTTCGACACCCCCAAAGTCCAGGACGCTTCGATCAACCGCCGGTCCACCTGATCGAACGCCGCCGCAAACGGCTGCACCGCAAACGGCAGACTATAGAGGATCGAGGCGAGGAGTAATCCTTCGAACGTGAAAGGCAGCGGATGGCCCACCAATTCGGTATACAGACGCCCGAACGGGCTGTGAGGACCGATGGCGATAAGAATATAGAAACCGAGGACGGTTGGAGGGAGCACGAGAGGCAACGCGACCACGGACTCGACCAAAAATTTCCACCGCCAACGCGAGAAACTCAGCCAATACGCGATGGGAAGGCCGACAAATAGGAGCGCCAACGCCGTGAGGCCGGCTAACTTACACGTCACCCAAATTGCGATCCAGTTCACACGCGCGCCCCAGCCACGACCAGACGTTCCCGACCGGCGCCATCGTAAGAACACCGGCCGGGAAGATCAACTGCCTCCGCCGATTATTTTCCGATCATCACCTCGGTGGCCTTCACCGCGACGGTGACCTGATCGTTGACCTTGAGTCCCATGTTCTTCACCGACCCTTCGGTAATGGCGGCCACAAACTCCAGTGTGCCCACCTTCACCACCACCTCGGCCATCGCCTGCCCTTCATTGATACGGACCACGTTCCCCTGAAATTGATTTCTTGCGCTCAGCTTCATCGTCTCCCCCTCTTCTATTATGGCTGAGACTTTCAACCACTAGGAGTGCCCTATCTGGCCACAGGATTTTTCCTCGCCGAACTCTATTTTCCGCCTGTCCGTTTGTCGTCCCCACCGGCCTTGCACTCAAACTGAATCCCCCACCGTCGCATCCCCTCCTCGCCTTCAGCCCCTTCCACACTCGATCCGCTGCTATAACTCGGCACCTGGCCGTCTTTCACGACGGTGTATCCGGAAGGGCATTTCTCAGTCATCACCTTCAGGGCATCTCGTCGATGCGGCGATCCCATCGGCCCTCCGCGCTCCTCTTTATAGAGATAGGTCACCACTCCGCCTTGCCCTGTTTCGTGAGTCAATAACACGGCTTCTGAACAGCCGGTGATCATCAAGGCTGTCCCCATGGAAAGAACTGGCATCCAGCGACTAATTCGGTAGCGTGAATCCATAACGCGTCATCACCTCCTGCCCTTGAGGGCTCTGCATGAACTGAAGAAATTTCCTGGCCGAGTCCTGCTGTTTCGACTGTTTCATAACGACCGCACCCTGCTCCAATGGCTGATGGGCCTCGGCAGGAATCAGCCAGTACGAGCCGACGCTCTGCATGGCCGGAGCCATCGCCAGGGACAAGGCGATGATGCCGACATTGCAGGCCCCGGACTCGATGAATTGCGCAGCCTGAGAAATATTTTCTCCCAGCACAAGGCGGTCCTTGACCTCTGCATACACCTGGCCGTGCTCCATGGCCGCTACGGCTGCACGACCATAGGGCGCGTGCTTGGGATTGGCAATTGCAATTTTCTTGATCGTTGATTCGCGCAGGACACCGAGCCCCTTCGACACCTCGATCGGCGACTGCTTCGGCGCCCAGAGCACGACTCGTCCCACCGCATACCGATACAACGATCCTGGGACTGTCAGACCGGCCTCTTCTAATTTTTTCGGATACGCGATGTCCGCTGAAAAGTAGAGGTCGAACGGCGCACCCTGCTGTAGTTGCGCATAAAAATTCCCCGATGATCCCAGCGACAACTTTACATGCTGGCCGGATTGCTTTTCATACTCCCCGATCAGCTCTTTGATGGCAAAGTTTAGGTCGGAAGCGGCTGCGACAGCAAGGTCTTCTGCCTGCGCGTGGGAACCGATCCCTCCCACAATGGCTGTCAGAATGACCAGCAGACCCACACAGACGCTCAGCATTCTATCTGTTTGCTTTGCGAGAGACACGCTTCACCTCCTCATATCGAGAAAACCAGCCGGAAAGCATGGTGACCAATGGCGTTTCCCCACGAGTCGGCCGGCGATTGATCAGTGACCATTTTGTTTGCTTAGAAGAAAATCTGATATTGAAGCCGCACGGCATTCTCAATCAAAGTTCCGGCACGAGCATCAAGCGGTATAGTCCCGGACGGAAAGGTCCCACCCACAGCCGGTAGCGGTGCGCTCCGCCCGATCGCGAAGCCGCCCTGCCCCATGGCAATATTGGAATAGGTCAGCATGATCTGGTGATCATAGGTTCCGCTGAGAAACCAATTCAACGAGACGTCCACTTCCTTGATCAAATCGCCACCTGCATTGGTATCCGGGTCCCACCAGGCATAACGGGCGGCCACTTCCACTTTTCTCGGAATGAGATAATAGCCTGCCTGCGTATACCATCCAGTCGCATTGCCGAACTGGTTCGGCGCGAACGCCGTACAAGGACCGCCTAAGGTCGCGGTCTGTAAACAAGGAAGCCCCTTATTGTGCCGCGTGACATTCCTGAACCAATACTCCGCTTGCAACGAGAACCCGCGGTACTTGAAGGCGTAGTCCAACGTCCAGGTCGCAAAGTCCACGACCCCCTGTCCCAACATCCGGCCGTTTCCATACGTCGCTAAGGCTCGCCGCACACTGAGATTCGCGAGATCGATACCGACAAAACCATTGTCCGTGCTCGTGTCGATCGCCGGATTGTAGGCAAACCCGCCGCCCACCGCTAGTTGGGGAGCTTCCGAGTAGGCAAGATCGCCTTCCCCATACCCGGCCCGCCCAAGAATATTGGCCTGCAAACGTGCCACGTACATGAGCTGATTCACATTGGTTCGCACATTCGCATTGAGGTTTCGCTGATTCACGGGACACCCGGCCGGTGAAGGAAAGGGATTGCCGCCGGTTTGGCCGCCCGGACAGCCGACGGTCGGTTCCTCACTGGTAAACTGCGCGAATCGATTTAGTAAGGGCCCTGCGCCATTGAATACACCGAAGTAATAATTGACGGGATAGACCTCCTCATCGTTCATGAACGTGATGCCGACATCGCGGCGATTGATACCGCTCGCGGTGAATGCATCCATGACGAGGGCGCGACTCGCAAACTGCATCGAGGCGGTTGAATTGATTTGAGACCGGTTAAAATAGACTTTGTATTGGCCGGCCTGCACATTCAACCAAGGCAGGTGCGTGCTGGTGACGTTCATATCGAACACCGAAATCGCGCCTGGTGCCTGGGCATTTTCTGCCGTCTCACCGGCCAGTTGGATATAGTATTTAAAATCCGGATTGAACAGATGCCCCATAAAATACAGGCGCGCCGTCCTGAGGTTAAACGAGGAGGCGTCCTCGCCTGAGCGATTGGCACGATAATCCCCGAAGACGCCCAGCAACTCCGGAAAGTTCTTGGAGTCCCCCGATTCGCGATAGGCTTCATTCCGCGACCGTTGGGTGAAACGCGTCGCAAATCGCGCACGAATCTTCAACAGAAACGCATTGTCATTCATGGAGAAATTGAATCCACGATCGTACCAAGCCTTAAAACTCGGCTGGAGCAAATAGGTTCGCTCCTGGGATTCCTGGATCACCGTTGCATACTCCTCCGGAGTTATCACGCCCTGCTTCATCGCGCGTTCCAGCAGCAGTTTGGTCGCGGGATCCATACTTTCCACGAAAACGTACTTACCATCCTTCTCAACCAGCCGACCGGCCTCCGCTGCAAAGCTCTCCGTACTTGCCAACTGGGCGATACAGAACACGAGCAGGAGCAGCCTGATCGCCCCTCCTCGGCAAGAAGCACAGAACCGACGGATATATGACACCTGTGACACCATCCATTGCATCTCGAGATCCTCCGCATATGCAATTGCGACAATTGAACGCATTCATTCATGAGCACCATCCCGGACGGCGGCAGAGCCAGTCGACTCGCCACCCCTAGGGAACGGTCTTCAAAAATTCCCGATAGTCCACCGCAAGCGTTTTCGTGGCGGGATCGGTCAGATAGAATCGGCCCGGCTCGAAATAGAGCAGATATGTCTTGGGAGGTGTCCAGGGAGTGGGGTAGTTGTAATCGTAGGCGTCTTCTTTATTTACAGGCTGCTGAACATGGAAGTATTCAAGAGTGATATGGAGGTACCGGTCGCGAACTGCCAGCCAGCCGGCGGTCACGTCGCGCCGATAACGCGGGTTCATGCCAGGCGCAAAGACTTGGAAATACACCCGCTCCTCGGCCCCGGCCTTTTCAAGCCCGGCAGCGAGAGACGGGACCAGCGCCTCCAGTTCATCTTCTCGAAACACCTTGTTCGGCGGAGCCTCTTCGGCATACCAACGAAGCGGGAGGCGCTGTTGTTCGCGCAGCGACAAGCCCCGAAGAATGGCAGACAATTGCGGCGGCGTCAGGTGAACCGGATGCGTGTAGCCTGCGGCGGAAACCTCTCGCTGCAACATCACCGCCGTGCGTTGATCTTCATGCACCGTCTGTGTGGTGTACGGCAACCTGGCACAACCAGTGCTTCCCAAGCCCAATACACATATCGTCACCAGCGCAAGAACCGTCTGCCGGTGCCATCGTTTCTCCAACCCGTCGTGTTCCATGTATCCTCCACCAAGCGTGCCCCTGCGAATTGCAATGCTTGAAATTAATTCATCTATACTTGCACCAACGTCAAAAAATTTTCAGCGGCGCACTGCCGGCACGCCATACCCGGCCTGCCTCACAATGTCTTGCCCTTCCGCACTTTGGATATAGGCAAGAAATTCATCGCACAGGCGCCGATTGGGACAGTATCGCTCCATAGCCATCGAATGCACCGTAGGCGTGTACCCTTTCCCGATGATCGCAGACACACGCAGCCGTTCCTGCTTTCGTACTGCCTCATGCCCATACACAATTCCGGCTTCCGCCTGCCCGCTCAAAACATGGTCGACGACCCCGTTCGAATCGGTCGCCACATCCAAGCGCCCCTTCAGTGCTGTATCGAGGCCGAGCGTGCGCAGGGCATCGCGAACTTGCTGCCCAAGCCGCGTCTGCACGGGATCAGCCACCGCCAACCGGCCAGTTCCCCGGCTCAGGGCTTCAAGGGAGTCGGGCGCCTCCACCAGCGATTCCGGCACGACGAGGACCAATTGGTCGAATGCATACGGCCGCTTTGCATCAGGCAGCACATAATATTTTTGCTGCAACCTGGCAATCAGCTCATCTCCACCCGGCGCAACGAGATGAATGGGCCCGGTGCCGATGAAATACTGGCCCACCATGCTGTTTTCCATTCCCGCAATGGTTCGGCGGAGATCCAGCCCTGAATCGAAATAGAGCTTCACGCGAACATCGGGATGAGATGCTTCAAATTGGTTGCTCAGACGTTCCAACACACCCTGAAGGCTTGGAGAGGCTGCGATGACAAGGGCTTCCGTCGCCCCTGCAACGGGCCGCACAATCGCTAACATGAACAACAGCAGACCGGCCGCCACCTTCACGGCTCTCAGCCCACAGGCGATATTTTTCATCAGGCTTCTCATCCAACGACCTCATTCTGTAGAAACGGAGAGACACCGTGCATGCGATGCAACACCCCCTACCCGGCCCGCAGACTGCGCACCTTCCCCGTCTCCGTCATGTCATACCCGCCCAACGCCTCGACTTCGGTTCTGAACTGGCGGCTGGCGATAGCGTCGAGGAGATGCGACAGGCCTGGATGACTGGAGAGGTATCGCTTCGGCAAGACCAGATCATACCGGGCCTGCTGCAACGGCACGAAATCGAGACCGAAGATCTGTGCAGCGGACCGCACGCCGATTCCGACATCCCCATGGCCCTCGGCAATATGCCGTGCGACCTCAAAGTGCGAGCTGACGGTCACTCCATACCCCTTCACACTGGTGCCGTCGGCGCCTAACGCTTCGAGCCGCTGATCCAGCAACATTCGGGCGGCAGCACCCTCCTCGCGATTGACCACGACCACATTCGGGCGAATGAGATCCTCCACACTTCGAATTCGCTTGGGATTCCCGGCTCGGACCAGAAGCCCTTCTTCCCACGCCGCAAAGGTGACGACAATATAGTCGTCGCCCTGTAGATGCCGCCGGAGATAGGGCAGATTGGACTCGCCCGTTTTGGCATCAAGAATGTGCAGGCCCGCCATATGGACTTCCTTGCGCTTGAGCGCCTCCAATGCCGCCGCGCTGCCCATCGACCAGCCGACGACCGTGGAGGTGTCTTTATGACGGTGAAGATACTCGCTCGCGAGGTTGATGGCCGGATCACAACCCGCTACCGCGATTTCCCGTTCAACGATCTGCCGCTCACGCAACAAGCGCACGAGCACGCGATAATCGGATTTCGCCGAACGTGGACCTGATCCCGCCTTCCCGATGATGAGACCGTCCGCAGGAACGGTGTAATTCAAGATCTCACCCAACGCCGCCACGGGTCGGACGACAAACCGGTCCTCGACCTTGGCAACTTTGACTCTGGTACGAGGCTGAACAGCCGAAACAGCTAACCCCGGCCAAACCCAATCTCCTTCGATCAACTCGCCGGTCGTCTTCAGGCTAAAGATATCTTCGACGTGGCAACCAAGCACGCTGGCGAGTCGCAGAGCCACGGCAGTGGTCGGGAGATATTGATCGGCCTCGATGGCGCAGACGGCCTGACGGGTGATCAAGGCCCCATCTGCAAGCTGTCCCTGGGAGAGACCTTTGGCCATACGTAATGCCCGCAGTGAATTCACGACATTGGACGATGGTTCTGCTTTACTTTTTTCACTCATGATGGCGGACATGTATCATGATAGGTAAATTTGTGTCAACTATCATTGCAGAGTTTCGACCAGCAGCAACGCAAACGTCCAGCGGGATCTGAAGAACATTTCGCTGGCCGTGAAGGCTCTGCATTGGGATCGACCCGCCTCGGCAGAGTCTCTTTGATGGAGCCAAACGGAGAAATAGACATTGAATGGTTTTATTGTTGACAAACTTATTAAAGATAATGTAATTGATACCTCATCGGAAAACAGTATTTTAATAACATATTGAACATATGGTGATCGTAACCATTAAATCACCATTTACTCAGTCATTCTAAACATTCACATGGGAGCGGACGTGATGAAACGATCAGCATTTGCCCTTGGGGCAAGCCTAGCCGTCCTCTGGGGGAGCCTGACTCTACCGGCTCAGGCAGTCGAGGAAGGCCAGTTCATCAAGAAGGACGGAAAGTGGGAGTACTATTCAGGAGAGGACCCCGGTCTGAAATATCTCCTGCTCAAGGGCATCATCACGCAGGACGAATACGACCGCGGCCTTCGAGTCATCGAAAAACGCGAACAGGTTTCAAAACCGAACTACACAATCGATGTGAACAATGGGTTGAACTTCCGCGTGGGGGACAAATTCTTCCTGAAGCTCCGGCTACTCACTCAGGTCCGCTATACCCACAACGCCTACAACAGCGCCTGGGGAACGGTTGGTGATTCCCGTAATCCTGAAATCCTCGGCGGCCAGGTCGAATACCGCGCCATCCGGAAACAGAGCGACTCCAACCAATTCAGCGTCCCTCGTGCCCGACTCCAATTCCTGGGTTATGCCTTCGATCCCGACTTTCGCTACAACATATCCTGGGCATTCGACCAGACCACCTGGAATCAGGAAGGCGGGAGCGGAAGAGCCGGCCTACTCGATGCGTATATCTCCTCGTGGCATATTCGATGGCTCACGGTTCAGGCCGGCCAACAGCGGGTCTGGTTCAATCGCGCCACCATCAGTTCGATGGCCACATCCACTTTCGCCGACAATCTGATCGTCCAGAATGCATTTGCGGCGAATCAACAAAACGCCCGCGATATCGGTGTCAGCATTTCCAGCGACGAGGATCAATACAAATTTAACTATGCCTTCGGTATCTGGGGCGGAGTGGGGGCGAATCTCGCAAGGGAAGGCACCTCGGTCAGCCAAAATGTCTTGCCGCAGACTGGCACGCCGGGGGCCCCCGGCGCGGCAACCACACGCACCTATAACTACGACACGCGCTTCATGACCGGCGAGATGATGTATACGGCCCGACTGTTGTACAAAATCTCGGGAAACCCCGGCTACGGCCAGGGCGACATCTTGAACTCGCGGACGCTGCAGTCGGCAATCGCGTTCGGCTATGCGTATAACCCGGCGCAAAACTATCTGAGCTCGATCCGCTCCGATATTGTCGATAGGGCCTACCGTCAGGCCGTCGTGAAGGCCTACAACGGTCGACTCCTGGCCGGCGGCATCTGGGATTTTCAGACCTATGAAGCGGACTTCATCGCGAAGTATCAGGGCTGGTCGTTCCAGGCGGAAGGCTACTACCGGCACCAACGCCTGCGAAACGCCAATAGCGGTACCAGCGCGTTCGACCTGAACACGATCCCGGCGGCGCAATTTCTCGGCCCGGCAGTGAACCTCGGCCAGGCGTATGGCTGGTATGCGCAAGTGGGAAAATACATCATCCCGCGCAAACTCGAACTCGCGGTGCGGTATGGATTCATGGATCCATCCACCCAACAGGTGAACGATCTGGTCAAAGAGTTCGGCGCCGCGATCAACTATAGTTTCGACGGCACGTACAACAACCGCCTCGTGATCGATTATTCGAACATCACGATGGGCAGCGGGGGACGAGCGCCGGACCGGTTTCCTTTTGAAAGCCAACCGGGATTCGGACGTGATCTCGTCGAGAACCGGATTAATGTGCAATACCAGTTCTACTTCTAGAAATCTATGACACGCCATTACAGGTTTTTGGAGGACATCATGAGAGCAGCATTTCGTATCAGAGGACTCATTGCCATAGTCGGATTCTTGATCAGCCTGGGACTGACCGCCCAGCCGGCCCTGGCGCAGCCGGAAACCATCACCATCGCCGCCGCCAACAGCCTCAAGGACGCGCTTCGGAAGGTGCTTCCGCTGTTTGAGGCAGAGCACAGGAACATCAATGTGCGGGTGATTTACGGGCCGTCGCAAACGCTCCGCAGCCAGATCGAACAGGGCGCGCCGGTCGATATCTTTCTGCCGTCGCTCTTCGAAGAAATCGATCAGCTCGAAGCGAAAGGACTGATCATTCAAGGGACCAAACGGGCCTTTGCAGCAACGTCCCTGGTCTTGATTACGGGAACCGCCCTCCCCGCCCCCATCAGCACGATTCAGGATTTGCAAACGATCCCGATACGACACATTGCCGTCGGGGACCCGAAGACGTCATCGGTGGGAAAAGTTTCAGCGCAGTTCTTGAAGTACAGCAAACTCGAGCCAAAGCTGAAGTCACAATACGTCCTCGGTGAACACTCTCGAGCCGTGCTCGACCTGGTGGCCAAGGGCGAGGCTGAAATCGGCGTGGTCTATCGCACCGATGCCATCTCCAACCCGGGCGTGCGCATTCTGGATACCGCTCCGGTCGGCTCTCACACCCCGGTACGCTACGGCGTCGCCGCTGCCTGGACGGCCCAGAACATCACCGCGGCCGGCGATTTCATTGAATTTTTACTCAGCCCCACGATCCAGACTCAATTGCAGGAATTCGGATTCGACCGCGTATCCCCCGAAGTCGGATTCGCTCAACGAGAAGAGGTGAAACCATGAACGGCATCGGACATCCACAGCAGCATTCGCTATCCCGCCACACCAATCTGATCCTCGCCTTCATCGGCGTGATGGTGGCGGCCGGTTGCGCAGCACCAACTCCGACGCCGCCCAAAACGGTTTACCAGTCGGGATTGAATCAAGTGCGAATCGAGAAGGATCCGGCGTCAACCATCAACGCCCATCCGGCCTCATTGAGCGCCACGGAAGTCGGGACCTTGTTACGAGGCGTGCGAGTCTGGGAACGACGCAACGCACTGCACCGGCTCTTTGTCGGACCGGCCGACAAAATCAGAGCCTTCCGCGACGGAGAAATTGCGATCCTGGCGCCGGCGTTGGCAAAAGCGCTGTCGCAAGCCTCGCCTTCTGAACGCGTGTACTACCATCTCAGCCATGCGACCGAGCATGGCGAAGAGGAGACCAGCACGGGATGGCTGTCGATACAAGACGCGACGCTGCATCTGGCGTTGCGCGAAGCCCACGACCGGCATGGGCCGGGACCCGATATCAGTAAGTATGACCGGCAGATGCCGAACGTGCCTGAACGGTCCCCGGCCTTCGACGCCACGTTTGAGCCGGAAGAATACCTGGTGAAGGTCCGGTCAGGTGGAAGTCTCTTCGCACCGGATCAACAGGAAGAATTGCTCATCCGGTACCGGGAAGCACTGGCCGCCATGCCCGCGCAACCGGGACTGGAACGAGATAGCAAACCGGTGCCGGAACCGCACTGAGTGCGCGATAGAAAGGAGATCCCATGTCGATCCTGGTCGTCGGCGGTGATTCGGTCGATGGCATCAAAGAGCGGGCACAAGCCGGCGGCCACGGATGCGTCGAACATTGGAGCGGGAGAAAGACGCGTGACCCGGTGAAAGCCATCCCGAGGAAAACGACAGCCGTTGTGGTGATGCTCGATCGACTCAACCACGCGTTGGCCCGGAAGGTGTGCGCCGAAGCCATCCGGCGAGGCCTGCCTGTCTTCTTTCAGAAACGGGGCCGCCAACCACCGCTGGACGTAACGCAGTGGCTCGTCAGAATAGCGTAACGATTGGGTCATTTTTTACCGGACAGATCCTTGGAGTCTTGCCATCATGATATGCCGCACTCTCAATCGGCTTAGTATCCTCCTGCTTTTCCTCGTCCCGCTTTCCACGCCGGCCCAAGCAGAGACACGAGAAGTCCTCCTCGCGGCTTACAGCGTTCCGAAGGAAGTGTACGAAAAGCGCCTCATCCCGGCGTTTGTGCAGAAATGGAAACAACGTACCGGAGAAACGATCCACATTCGAAGCTCTTTCGCCGCATCTGGCGCACAGGCCCGTGCCATTGCAGGCGGTCTCGATGCAGACATCGCCGCACTGTCGCTGGAAAGCGATCTTCAACAGTTAGTGCAAGCCGGTCTCGTCACCCACGATTGGAAACAGGGGCCACAGCACGGGATCGTTACCACCTCACTTGTCGCACTCGGCGTCCGCAAAGGGAATCCGAAAGCGATACACGGTTGGGAAGACCTGGCGCGATCCGGCGTTGAGGTGCTCTATCCGAGTCCGAAAACCTCCGGCGGCGCCATGTGGGATATCATTGCGATCTATGGAGCCGGGCTTCAGGTCGGCACCAGGCGGGGATTGTCGGAAGCGGCTTTACACGACTCCGCGGCAGACCTCGTCGCCCGGATCCAACGTAACGTCAAAGTCATGGATAAAAGCGGTCGGGAGTCCGTGACGACCTTCGAGCGTGGCGTCGGCGATGTGATTATCACCTACGAAAACGAATTGCTCCCGCGAATCGCCCAGGGTCGACCGTACGAACTGATCTATCCGGATGACACGGTCGTGGTGGAAAATCCCATCGCAGTGATCGATCGTCATGCCGACCGTCACCATGTCCGAGACATCGCCGAGGCGTTAGTCGCCTTCCTGTATGCGGCGGAGGCGCAACAAGCTTTTGCCGAATTTGGATTCAGACCAACCAATAACGCGGTTATCACCTCCACGTCGGGCACCTTCGTCCATCCGCCGCATCTGTTCACCATTGCCTCGCTTGGTGGATGGGACCGTGTCTTCGCCGCGCTCTTTAGTCCGCAGGGAGCGTGGACGAGAGCTGTCGAGAGAGCGGGACGCGACAGATGATCCGATCGGGAACCAGACTCGACGCAAATCCTCAGCGTCGCGCTGACTGGCACCAGACCTATCACTGTGGTACCGTAGGCGCTCACACGAGGCCTGCATGCGCTGGCTCCATGACCGTTCGATCGGACAGAAATTTTTCCTCTCCTTCGGAGTCATCCTCAGCCTCCTGGCGTTGAGCCTCACGGCGCTCCTGGTCTATCTCAGCCGCATCAACAGTTACGTCGACCGTCACAAACGGATTACCGTGCCAGCCATCGTCACCGCCGCAACGATGCAGCGCTCCGCCTATGACATGAATCTCACCTTGCATCTCTTCCTCGAACAAATGACGAAGACCGGTACGGACGAGGCTCTCGCCCGCCTGACGTCCCATGCCGATGCGATCCGTCAATCGCTGCAGCTCTATCGCTCCACGCATGCGGCACGCACCCATCCGATTCTGTTGGGTATGCTGAATCAACACCAGCGTCTCGATCTGGCCGATCAGGAAGACCAGGCCGTTGCCGAAATCGATCAGGCCCTGCAGGAATTGAACGGCTTAT
>CAADGJ010000240.1 GCA_900696505.1 uncultured Nitrosospira sp. | reverse complement strand
TCCGGGCCGCCTCATCGGTAATCCATTGAGATTCGCCGGTGGCGGTGGCGATCTGACCATCCAACGTCATGCCGGCTTTCAGAATCGTGAATGGCCGGCCGGTCTGCACCCAGTGGATATACGTCTCGTTGAGCTGTCGCGCCTCAGGTTCGAGGCATCCGACTTCGACCTGAATGCCTGCCCGCTTGAGCTGCGCGATTCCTCTCCCCTGCACCTGTGGATTCGGGTCCACCATGGCGACGACGACGCGCCGCACGCCGGAGGAAATGACCAGCGGGACACAAGGGGGCGTCCGCTTTTTGAGATGACTGCAGGGTTCGAGAGTGACGTAGAGGGTGCCGCCTTTGGCGCGTGAACCGGCCTGACTTAAGGCGAGCACTTCGGCATGCGGACCACCGGCCTTGCGGTGAGAGCCCTGTCCGATGATCTCTCCGCGGTTCACGACCGCCGCGCCGACCATGGGATTGGGACTGGTATGACCCCGGCCCTTCGCAGCGAGGCGAAGGGCCAGGGCCATCACTTCACGATCGCGGGAAGATAATTTCACCGGCTCGTACGCTTGGAGCGGCGCACCACGCGTTTCGCAACCGGTCGTTTTTTCGCCGGAGCAGATTTCGCGGACTTCTTGGCAGACTTAACGGCGCTCGGCTTCGCGGCCTTCGGCTTACTCTTTGGCGGCTTGGGCTTCTCTTTCTCGGCTTCCGCCAACGCTGCTTGCGCCGCAGCCAATCGCGCAATTCCCACTCGATACGGAGAACAGCTCACATAGTCCAATCCCAGTTGGTGGCAGAATTCCACGGAACTGGGATCGCCCCCATGTTCGCCGCAGATGCCCAACTTGATGGTCGGACGGGTTTTACGTCCACCGGTGATCGCCGTGCGCATGAGCGAACCGACACCTTCACGGTCCAACACCGCAAACGGATCGCTCTCCAGAATATTGGCGGTTTTGTAGAAATCGATGAACTTTGCCGCATCATCGCGCGAGAAGCCGAACGTGGTCTGAGTCAGATCGTTCGTGCCGAACGAGAAAAACTCGGCTTCTTCCGCGATGCCATCGGCCGTCACGGCCGCGCGTGGCAACTCGATCATAGTGCCGACCAAGTACGACAGCTTGACGCCATATCGCTTCATCGTCTCGGCCGCAACTTCCCGGACAAGGTCCTTCTGGGCTTTCATTTCCGAGACCATGCCGACCAGCGGGATCATGATCTCCGGGACGATCTTGGTGCCTTCTTTCGCCAGTTCACAAGCCGCTTCGATGATGGCGCGCGCCTGCATCTTGGTAATTTCCGGCATCGTAATACCGAGACGGCAGCCACGCAGGCCGAGCATCGGATTGAATTCATGCAGTTCTTCGACGCGAGTCAATAACCGCTTCTTCTCCTCCAGCACCGTCTGCGACCCGCTGGTGAGTTCGAGCTGAGCGATTTCGACCATGAGGTCCTCACGCTTCGGCAGAAACTCGTGCAGCGGCGGATCGAGCAATCGAATCGTAACGGGGAACCCCTTCATCTCACGATACAGACCGATAAAGTCCTGCTTCTGCAACGGCAGCAGCTGATCCAGATACATTTCCCGCTCTTCGCGCTTCCGGGCGAGAATCATTTTCTGCATGATCTGGATGCGGTCCTCGGCGAAGAACATATGTTCGGTGCGGCAAAGACCGATTCCTTCGGCGCCGAAACTCCGCGCGATACGGGCCTGATCCGGCACATCGGCATTCGCCCGGACCTTGAGCTTGCGCACCCCGTCCGCCCACTTCAGCACGGATTCGAACAATTGATATTTCTCAGAAGCCGTGGCCTCCATTTTCCCCTGCAAGACCTGAATGACTTCGGATTCCACCACGGGAATATCTCCGCCGTACACATTGCCGGTCGAGCCGTTGACGGAGAGATAGTCGCCTTCACGGAACGTCTGCGTCCCGATCCGTACGGTTTGATTGTCCACCACCTCGATGGCTTCACAACCCGCCACACAAACCTTCCCCATCTGGCGGGCCACCACGGCCGCATGGGAGGTCATGCCGCCACGCGCGGTGAGAAAACCCAGGGCAGCATTCATGCCATGAATATCATCCGGGCTGGTTTCCTGCCGGACCAACACGACGCGGTTACCTGCGGCTTGCATCTCTACCGCCCGATCCGCCGTCAACGCGATTTTTCCGGCGGCAGCTCCGGGGCCGGCGGGCAATCCCTTGCCGAGCGGCGTGCAGTGCGATTCTTCCTTCGCATCGAAAATTGGATAGAGATACTGTGCCAACTGGTCCGGGCCAATCCGCTGCAGGGCTTCCTTCTTCGAAATCAGCCCTTCCTTGACCATATCGACCGCAATCCGCACCGCGGCCACGCCGGTCCGTTTCCCGACGCGGGTCTGCAACATGTACAACTTGCCTTCCTGGATGGTGAACTCCAAGTCGAGCATGTCGCGGTAGTGCCGTTCCAGTTTCTTATAGGTGACTTCCAAATCTTTGTAGGCCTGCGGCATGAACTTTTCGAGCTGATTGACCGGCAACGGAGTCCGAATGCCGGCGACGACATCCTCTCCCTGCGCATTCGTCAAGCATTCGCCGAAGAATTGCCGCTGACCGGTGGCCGGATCGCGCGTGAAGGCCACACCGGTGCCGCTGGTCTCACCCATGTTGCCGAACACCATGGCCACCACGTTCACCGCCGTGCCCCAGGTTTCAGGAATATTGTAGAGGCGTCGGTAGGTCACGGCCC